>JARRCQ010000066.1 GCA_029982105.1 Candidatus Atribacteria bacterium
CAGAGCAAAGATTTGTCAGCTCTCTCTGCGAGCGTGGAGGAAGGCTTACAATATCTTTTCCAAACTAAAAATGAAGTTTTGGCCTTTTCCGGAAGAGGAGCCGCTGCCTTAGAAGGGGCAGTGGTGAATTTTTTCTCTCCTCAGGATAAGGTGGTGGTGGGAATAATGGGAGAGGGAGGAAAGGAGTGGGCTCAGATAGGAGAACGATTTGGGCTTCAGGTGCTTCGCTTGGGAAGCAAACGGGGCGAGGTGATAACGGCAAAGGATATAGAGCTACTTTTCCGGAGTGAAGTGGGGAAAGATATAAAAGGAGTTTTTATCACTCACAATGAAATTTCCACCGGAGTAATGGCGGATATTAGAGAGTTGGGGAAAGCATGCCGGGAACACAATGTGCTTTTTGGGGTAGACGCCCTAAATTCTTTAGGGATTGCAGATTTAAAAACTGATGAGTGGGGAGTAGATGTGGTGGCCGGTACTGGTTCTAAAGCCCTAAAACTTCCCGGCTTAGACCTTTCTTTTTTAAGCGTGAGCAATAAGGGTTGGAAGTATAACAATAAAGCGCATTGTCCTCGCTACTATTTCGATTTAGCTAAGATAGGAGAGGGTTTCCACCATCCCCTTCCGGAGGATTTTTATTATCTTCTTCTTCTCAATGGAGCTTTGCAGGCCATCAAAAAAGAAGGTTTAGAGAGCATTTTTGCCTACCACCGGAAATTTTCTTTTATGCTACGACGAGGGATAGAGGCTTTGGGTTTGGAATTGCTGGTTAACGATGAACATATCGCTTCTCCTTCAGTGGTGGCCATAAAAATTAAGCAAGAGTGGGAGGGGGAAAAAATTGCTTCCTTTCTTGAAGGAGAAGGAATAGCCACAATAGGGGGTGAGAGCAGGCTTCGAGAGAAACTAATTTTGATAGACCATTCAGGTTGTGATGGTGCTTGTGACATTGCTAATATAGTGGTCACTCTAGGAAGAGCTCTAAAAGCTCAAGGAGTGGTAGTGGATTTAGTCAAATCTTTAACTCAGGTCTGGGAGGTGTATGATAGTGAGTGAAAAAATCAAAATCTTAGGAGCAGCGGGAGTTCCTAAAGAAATGGTGGAGAGATTAGAGCGGGAAATAGGCCCGGTAGAGCTTCTCTCTTCTGATAACGAGGAAGAAATTATTAAAGCTATTCAGGATAAACAAGTCTTCATTGTTCGCTCCAAGCCCAAAGTTACCGCTCGTATTATCCAGAATGCTCCCCAGTTAAAAGTGGTAGCTCGCCCGGGGGTGGGAATAGATAACATCGACCGCAAAGCTTGTGAAGAGCGAGGCATTAAAGTAATAAATACCCCGGAGGCTTCCGCTTCTAGCGTAGCAGAACTTACCATTGGACTGACGATTGCTCTTTTGCGCCATCTTTATCCTGCTTGTCATTCTCTAAAAGAAGGAAAATGGCTCAAAGGAGAATACACGGGAAGGACAGTAGAAGGTAAAACCTGGGGAGTAATAGGCTTTGGTAGCATTGGTCGACGAGTGGCGGAAATAGTTAAAGTTCTTCGAGCTGAAGTCCTAGCCTATGACCCTTACGTTCCAGATGAAGAATTTACCAAAAGAGGAGCAAAGAGAGCTCTTCGCTTAGAAGAGCTTTTAGAGCGGAGCGACATTGTATCTATTCACGTTAATTTGAGTCGAGAAACAGAGGGAATGATTTCAGAAGAAACTTTACACAAAATGAAAAAAGGAGCTTACCTCATCAACACCTCTCGAGGAAAAATTATCAACCAAAAAGCTTTGGAAAAAGCGCTGGAGGAAGGTTATCTGGGAGGAGCAGCGTTAGATGTTTATGAAGTAGAGCCTCCCACTGACCAGGAGCTACTTTGCCTTCCCAACTTGATTTGCACTCCTCATATCGGAGGAAGCACAGAAGAAGCCTTTTTAAACGCTACCGAGGTTTTAATAAGAAAGCTTAAAGAAATCTTTCAGATTGGGGAAGGAGCACCCTTGGGTTATTGAGAGGAGACCTTATGAGAGTCTATTCTCTCAGTTTTTATCTTTGAGGGGGTTATGCCGAAATGACAAAAAAGAAAGGGGATTATAAAGGGGGATACCCCCTTTATAGCCGTTTAGAGGATAAGAATGGATAAATTCGAAATTTTAGACCATACCGCTGATGTGGGGTTAGTGGCCTGGGGAAAATCCAAAGAAGAGCTATTTGCCAATGCTGCTTTGGGAATGTTTTCTCTCATTTGCGATACCGAAGAAGTAGATGGGGGATTTACCACCCAGGTGGAGGTAGAGGGAAGTGATTATGAAGACCTATTGGTTACCTGGCTCAACGAGCTTCTTTACCTTTTTGAAGCCGAAGAAGTAGTGTTAAAACAATTTACTATTCAGGAATTAGGACAATATTACCTTAAAGCTCAAGTGGAAGGAGAACCTTTAGATTCTCAAAAACACCATATTAAGCGGGTGGTCAAAGCCTGTACCTATTATGAGGTAAGGGTAGAGGAAGTAGAGCCCCAGCTCTGGCGAGCCCAGGTTTATTTTGATATTTGAAAAGGAGGACTTACACCATGGCTGAGGCCTGGAAAGGACCGTTGCAAAAAGTAAATGATTGGCGGTGGTTAATTCCCCGGAGCTACAAAAAGGGGATGCTCACCGATGGTATGATTTATGCCAGTGAAAAGATGATTTCTGCCATCCGTAAAGACCAAGCCCCGGAACAGATAGCTAATGTAGCCTGCCTTCCGGGCATTGTGGGAAAATCTTTGGCTATGCCTGACATCCACTGGGGATATGGCTTCCCCATTGGTGGGGTGGCAGCCACCCAGGAGAAGGGCGGAGTCATATCCCCGGGGGGAGTGGGTTTTGACATCAACTGTGGAGTGCGAGTGATAAAAACCAACCTCACCGAAGAAGAAGTAAAACCTCATCTCGAAAAGCTCTTAACCCTTCTTTTTACCAATATTCCCTCGGGAGTGGGTTCAGAAGGTAAGCTCTCTTTTTCTATCCCGGAATTAGAAAAAGTTATGGAAAAAGGAGCGCGCTACATCATCAGCCGAGGTTTTGGATTCAGTGAAGATGAAGAAAACATAGAAGAGAGAGGAGCTATGGAAGGCGCTAACCCTGAGGCAGTAAGCGCCAAAGCCCGAGAACGAGGAAAGGACCAGTTGGGAAGTTTGGGCTCAGGGAATCATTTTTTAGAGTTAGAAGTAGTAGAGCAAGTTTTTCGCCCTGATTTAGCAGAAGCTTTTGGACTTTTCCCCGGACAGGTTATTATTATGGTACACACGGGAAGCCGGGGCTTAGGACATCAGGTATGTACTGATTATCTGCAGGAAATGCAAAAAGCTATGAGCCGTTATGACATAAGCGTTCCTGACCGTCAATTAGCTTGTGCTCCTTGCGATTCTCCAGAAGGGAGAGGGTATTTTGAAGCTATGGCTTGTAGCGCCAATTTTGCCTGGGCTAATCGTCAGCTCATTACCCACTGGGTGCGAGAAGTATTTGAGCAAGTTTTTCAAAAATCTGCTCCTGCTTTAGGAATGTTTATTCTCTACGATGTGGCTCACAATATTGCTAAATGGGAAGAACATGAAGTAGAAGGAAAAAAGATGAAACTTTGTGTCCACCGTAAAGGCGCTACCCGGGCTTTCAGTGCTGGTCATCTTGCGCTTTCTCCTCGTTACCGGGAAGTGGGGCAACCGGTTTTAATTCCTGGAGATATGGGAACTGGTTCCTACATTCTTGTAGGAACAGAATTAGCTATGAAAGAAACTTTTGGCTCTACCTGTCATGGAGCAGGCCGGGTGATGAGCCGCTCTGAAGCCGATCGGCGCTCTAAAGGACGAGACATCGCCGGTGAGCTAAAAGAGCGAGGAGTTTTAGTGCGAGCAGAAAGCAAAGCCACTTTGCGAGAAGAGATTCCCGAAGCTTACAAAGATGTAGGAGAGGTAGTGGAAGTGGTAGAAAGGGCGGGAATTTCCAAAAAAGTAGTTTATGCTCGTCCCTTAGGAGTAATCAAAGGATGAAAGGAAAGGTAAAATGTTAGACTGGAAATGGGTGAAAGAAAATAAAGGAACGGTAGAAGAAGCTCTGCAAAAAAGAGGGGTGGATTCTAAAATCTTAGAGGAGCTTTTTTCGGGGGACGAAGAAAGACGTGCGCTGCAGCGAGAAGTGGATGTTTTGCGCCAAAAGAGAAACGAGGTTTCTCGTTTAGTAGCCTCTCTAAAAAGAGAAGGCCAAGACCCCCAAGATGCCCTTCGAGAAGGCGAGAAAGTAGCGGAAGAAATAAAAGAGAAGGAGGAAAAACTCCGGGAGATTGAAGAAAAATGGAAAGAGAGGTTGCTCTTTATTCCTAACGTTCCCCATTCTACAGTTCCAGTGGGAAAAGACGAAAACGACAATCAAGAGGTAAAACGATGGGGAGAACCCCGAAATTTTACTTTTACTCCTCGCCCTCACTGGGAAATTGGAGAAGGGTTAGATATTCTGGACTTTGAGCGGGGAGCAAAAATTGCTTCCTCTCGTTTTACGGTATTAAAAGGAGAAGGAGCATTTTTAGAGCGAGCAATTATCAACTTTATGTTAGACCTCCATACCCAAAAACATCACTACCGGGAGATATTTCCTCCTTTTTTAGTTAACACGAAGTCTTTGATCGGTACTGGACAGCTGCCCAAATTTTATGAAGACCTCTATCACTGTCAGGACGACCTTCATCTTATTCCCACCGCTGAAGTCCCGGTTACCAATTTACACGCCGAAGAAGTTCTCCAGGAGGAACAACTTCCTCTGTATTATGTAGCCTATAGCGCTTGTTTTCGAAGAGAGGCAGGCTCTTACGGAAAAGATGTAAGAGGCTTAATCCGTCAGCATCAATTCAATAAAGTAGAACTGGTAAAATTTGCTCTTCCTGAAAATTCCTATGAAGAGTTAGAATCCCTTCTTCAAGATGCCGAAGAAGTGTTGCAGATTCTCAATATTCCTTACCGGGTGGTGGCGTTGTGCACTGGAGATTTAGGTTTTTCCGCTAGCAAAACTTATGATATCGAAGTATGGATTCCTTCTCAAAATAGATACCGGGAGATTTCCTCCTGCAGTAATTTTGAAGATTTTCAGGCTCGGAGAGCTAATATCCGCTTTCGCAACAAGGAAGGTAAAATGCGCTACGTTCACACCTTAAATGGTTCAGGACTAGCGGTAGGGAGAACCTTGGTAGCCATTTTAGAAAATTATCAGGAAGAAGATGGAACAGTAACTATTCCCGAAGCCCTTCGGCCCTACCTCAGGGGGTTAAAATCTATAACTCCCCAATTTGAGGCTCGATAAATGGAAAAGATAGGCATAGGCATAGTGGGATTTGGTTTTATTGGTCGGGTGCATGCTCTGGCTTTCTCTTCTGCTCCTTACTGTTATCACGACCTTCCTTATTTTCCTGAAATTCGAGGAATAGCTACTTCTCGCCCTGAAACAGCCCAGAAGGTTAAAGAAGAAACCGGCGTTGCTTGGGCTACTTCCTCTTTTTCGGAGCTCATCGCTCGAGAGGATATTGATATCGTGGTGGTTGCTCTTCCCAACGCCTTACATCAGGAAGTGGTAGAAAAAGCAGCCCGAGCAAAGAAAGCTATTTATTGTGATAAACCTCTCTCCTCTAATTTAGAAGGAGCCGAGGCAATGGAGAGAGTGGTAAAAGAGGAAGATGTTCCCTTGGGAGTGGTTTTCCAGAATCGCTTTATTCCGGCTCTGTGGCGAGCTAAAGAGCTAATTGAAGGAGGATTTTTAGGAGAAATTCTTCGCTTTCGGGCTTTGTATCTTCACTCTAGCTATTTAGATGTAGAGCGTCCCCTGACTTGGCGCTTAGACCAAAAGTTCTCGGGGGGAGGAGCGCTTCTGGATTTAGGATCTCACTTAGTAGACCTCCTCTTTTATTTAGTAGAAGAAGAACCTCACCTCAAAGCTTCTTGGGGAAAAACTTTTATTCCTGAGAGAAAAGGAAAAGAAATCAAAGTAGATGATTGGTCGTTGGTTCTTTTTGACCTGGCCGGTGGCGGTGAAGGGAGTATAGAAAGTAGCCGAATATCTACGGGAAGTGCTGATGAGCTGAGGTTAGAGATAGAAGGAAAGAAGGGTGCTATCCGCTATAATTCTATGCAACCCAATTATCTTGAGGTATACGATTTAAGAGATAAAGCTTCTCCTTTAGGAGGAGAAAGAGGTTTTAAAGCCCTGGAGTGTATCTCTCAATTTCCTCCTCCTTTTGCTCTTCCGGGAAAATTTTCAGTGGGGTGGATCAATGCTCACGTGGCTTGCGCCCATGACTTTTTATTGCGACTTTCGGGAAGAGAAGCTCGAGGAGCCACTTTAGAAGATGGAATGAAGGTACAGAGATTTATGGAAGATGCTTATAACTCTATGATTAGAAGTTGAAGAGTGCCCTCTTTTTAAAGTATAATAAATGTGGAGGAGTGTTCCGAATTGGCAAGGGGCCGGTCTTGAAAACCGGTAAGCTGAAAGGCGATGCGGGTTCGAGTCCCGCCTCCTCCGCCAGCTATAAAATTGGGTTTGTGCCTCTGAGCTATTTTTCGTCTCCAAGCTCTGAGGCTTTCTGATTTTCCTTTGGCTATCTTCTCAAAACTGGCTATAAAATAACCCTTTATGATTTACGCAACTCTTTTATATCTCCACAATGGTGGCAATGTGTTTCTCTCCAGCGGAATCGTCCCGAATTTTTTTCTATCTAATTTGTCTTTAATGTTTACGCCGTAGGCTGTCCTTTGGGGGTTATAAGGGGGGTATTTTCCCCCTTATTGTTCTTTTTCTTTGTGCCGCAGGCTGTTTAAACGACCCTCGCGATGACAGGTTGAGGTAAGATTGCTGCATCACTTCTTACGATAATAAAAGGGAAATGGCAATCCCGAGGTTTTTACTCCATCTAATTTGCCTTTTAGAGTTTGTCAAGGATCCAAAAGTGAGATTGCTTCAGAGCTTCCTCCTTGCAAGGACAAAAAGAAGGGCGATAGGGATGTTCCGGGGTTACGAAAAAGGTGATAAAACTATCCAGAGATGATGTGAAAGGGAATAAGTTGGATGGATTGTGATAGAATAAAGTAGTAACTAAGCTGGTGAATATCAATAATATTATTAGAAATCCTGATTAACCTGTTCAATTTATACCCCCGTTAGCTCGCCAGCGCAAGAAGGGTATGTTTATATAGGAGGTAAAGAATGAAAAATTTAGTGGCCTATATAGAGTGGGACCCTGAAACAAAGCTGTACGTCGGTATTGTTCCTGGTATCCCGGGAGTGCATACTCAAGGGGCAACTTGGGATGAACTTCAAAAAAACTTAAAAGAAGTGCTCGAGCTTTGCCTGGAGGAAAACCCGGACTTGAAGGAGGATTTGCCTCGTTTTGTGGGTCTACAAGAGATTGAGGTAGGTGAATGAGTAAGCTCCCCCTGGTCGATGCCAAAACGATGGAGCAACTGCTTTTAAGGTTGGGATTTGAAAAGATCCGCCAAAAAGGGAGTCACGTTTTTTACCGACATAGCGATGGGCGGACAACCACAATTCCTCACCATCCGGGAAGAAACTTAGCTCGGCCTCTTATTCGCGAGATATTACGTGAAATTGAACTGTCTCCTGAGCAACTTAGCGAAGAGTTGAAGAAACTGTGAAAATCTTTGGCTGCCCTTTGTTTCAGTATCATTTAGGATTAGCGAATAACCTGCTTACGAGAAAAAGAAAGGGGTTGATGATGGGGGTTATAAGGGGGTTTACCCCACTGAAGGATGTTTTTCCCTTCAGTAAGATTTTGTCTTTTATATTGTTTTTAAGTTTTATTTTTTAATGGGGG
>JARRCQ010000067.1 GCA_029982105.1 Candidatus Atribacteria bacterium
ATCTGAGCTCAGACGGAGCAACCGTAGAAATTCTCCCTTTCCAGACTTCTCAAGCTTTCCGGTTTTCCATACCTGAACGCCATTTCCTCGATACCAGCCAACCGATGACCAATTCCCATACCCCGCTTACTCAATTACCCGATCTCGCCGTTACCGGTTGGCAGAATGAATATTCACCCCAAATCAATGGAAAACCTGTTTTGCTCAAGCCTAATGAGAGATGTCGAAGTTTAGCCATCTCACCCGACGGCCAGTGGGTTGTCTTGGGAACTGAATGGTATCTTCGCTGTCTGGATAGAAAGGGACAAGAAAAATGGCATTTTCGCACTCCCGGTGCCTGCTGGGGAGTCAATATATCTGATGATGGCTTAAAAGTTGTAGCAGCTTATGGAGATGGCACTATCCACTGGTACCGCCTGCGGGATGGACGAGAGCTACTCAGTGCTTTCCTGCTTCCCACGCAAAATCAATGGGTGGCCTGGACGCCTCAAGGATATTTCGATGCCAGCGAAGGAGCAGATGAGCTCATTGGATGGCACCTCAACCAGGGTAAGGACAGGGTGGCTGAATTTTATCCAGCTGCAAGATTTTTTGAAGAATTCTATCGTCCCTATCTTATTCAGCAAATTATAGAAAAGACTATGACCGATCAAGAAATTATTGAAGAAGAAAAAATTCACCCCCTAGTACAAATAGAATCTATTAAAAAACCTCCTCTGGTTCACATTCTATCACCACAGAATGCACAAACTCTTGATGGGAATACCGCTACTGTTACCTTTGAAGTTACCGACCAGGGCGGTGGAATAGAAGAAATTCTGATTTATCACAATGGAAAACTTTTCACCCGGATAACAGAAAATCTTAATCAGGAAAAAGTAACCCAGACTCTCAATTTGAACCTCCTCTCGGGTGATAACCAGATTAAAGTTAAAGCCCTAAACCGAGAACATACCGAATCCCATCCCGCTGAAATCATTGTTCACTGTAATAAAGAAAAGCTCTTACCAAAATTGTATGTCTTAGCAGTGGGAATAAGTGAGTATGATGACCCGCAGGTTAATGACCTCTATGCTCCTCAATACGATGCTGAAACATTTGTTGCCACTTTAATGACTCAACAAGGGCTACTTTACCAGCAAGTTATTCCCACTCTTCTCGTTAACCAGGATGCCACCCGGGCTCGGGTGGTAGAAGCTATGAATACTATCATCAGCCAAGCTCAAGAGCAGGATGTGGTTATATTTTTCTGGGGCGGTCATGGTAGTTCCCGCCAGGAAGGTTGGGGTCTTCCCCTTTTCTATGCCTTACCTGCTGATGTGTATGTTGTTCCTCGAAACGTTTCTCAGCTTGAGCAGGATATGGTTACTTCCAATTTGATTTCTGAGTTTTTTTATCGGGTTAAAGCCAGAAAACAGGTTACCATTTTAGATACCTGCCACTCCGGAGCTGCTGTCGATATATACCAGCGAGGGTTATTAGGCCAAGAACAAGCTGTTCGTGACCTGTATCGAAATGTGGGAGTGGTAGTATTGGCGGCATCATCGGCGAATGAAAGTGCTTACGAATCACCTCTGTTTGGTGCTGGGTATTTCACCTTTTCTCTGCTCTATGCTTTGAGTGGCGATATTATGCTCGATTCGAATCAAAAATCAGCCAGCAAAATTAATGGATTTACTTCTAACGCTGATTATAGCCGAGATGGAAATATCACCGTCAGTGAAGTTGCACAGTTTCTAAAAGAAAAAGTGCCTACCCTCGGGGACCAAACGCCTCAAATCTTTACCCAGGGTTTGGACTTTCCTTTGTTCACAACCAATAAAGATATATTACCTTCCGATGACACTTCCCATCTCATTTTTACTCCACCAGCCGGGGTACAATTTCTTCAGGATATCCAATACGGAACTCTCTATTCTACCCCTAATAACGGTGAATTATACGTGCTCGATTATCCACCGGAAGTCAATGTTCAAAATCAAATCGACCAGGTTACTGCCGGCCATCCTTTTCAATGGGAAGTGTCAGTAAAAGCTGAGAACTGTGAAGCAAAGGTGAAAGCTTATAGTTATAATCAAAACCAGAAAAACTATGCCCTTTTAGCAGTAACTTATCCTGGAACTGGTGTTCTTCTTTTAATTGTCGTTCCTGCTGATGAATATCAAACGGCACAATCCTGGATTTTGCAAGCCATAGCCGGGGCGAAAATGAAATAAAAGAATTTCACAAATCAATTATTTATAGAGGAGGATGTGCATATGAACAAATGGAGATATCTTCTTTTTATTAGCTGTGTTTTAGTTTTTATGCCTTTTAATGTATATGCCCAGGATAGTGGAAATATTCTCAATCTTCCTGGAATAGGTCAACCAACTCCTGCTCCTAATCAGAATCAGGGTCAGCTTCCTGCTCTCGATTTTTCTCAAACCCAGCCGGTAACTCCTGAGCAGCCCTCCCTCCCAGATGTGAATGCCCCAGAACCGGGTCAAAACCAGATACAAATTCTTAATCCTAAGCAAAACCAAACTCCAGGAGGACCGCTTCCTAGCACCTGGAAAAAATATAACCTCAAGGATGTAGTGGGAACAATGGATTCAGTGGGAAAAGGGATGGTTGATTATCCAGAAAACTGGCAGGTTATTCCTGACAGTTTTAACCGAATGGTTAGTTTTAACGAGGACGCCAGTGGTTTGGTATCTTTTAATCTTTACATTTTCAGCTATGTCCAGTATCCCACCGCCACCGATTATATTGCTGCCATAATCCAGATGCTTTCTTCCAATGTTTCCAACTTACGGGTTATCGATAAAAATGAGCAAAATACCACGACACCGGCTGTAGCTTCTTATGGTGGCAATAGTACTCTTTCCCGTTATGAGCTGCAGGGAAACGCTCAAGGAACTGAGATGACAATTGGCATTGAAGCAGGAGTCTTCTCAATGTACGATACCAATATTGGTAATGCCGCAGTATACTGGGCTCCAACCTCAGTTTATCAGCAAAAATATAAAGACTTTTTTAGTCGAATGATGGCTTCTTATAAAGACTCTGTAAAATAAGAGGTTAGCAATTAGTTATATAGTTAACCGCAGAAGACAGCCTACGGTGTAAGATTGAAAGATTGAAAAGATAAATACAATCGAGGAAGGAAAAACGTCTCCAGCAATAAAGGGGGGAAACTCCCCCCTTATAAACCCCCAAAAAGCAAAGGAAAAAAACAAAGGAAAAAGAAACAAAAATATAAAAGCAAAAGACCGCTGGAAAACTTATAGTATCCCTCAGTGTGTGGCGGTTTCGTTTTTGACTTCCGATGTAATTTGCTTTTTAAAGTTTTAGTATTTTAACTAGTTTTGCGGGATACTATAATTAAAATAGAAGATTTTTCTGGGAAAAGCTGTAAGTTGAGTTAATTTTTAGTTTAGGCAACTCGGCCTATTGACAACCATCTTTTTCCCAGATAGTATTAATTCACATCGATTTTTCAATTAGGAGGGGTAAAAAATGCGCCGCACTTTCTTTTTTGTTAGCTTTTTTCTGGTTTTTGTTTTGTTTAGTGTTCCCTTTGCTTTTACAGATGAGACTTCAGACCAATCTTCCAGTGGGCCAATTATTCGCTCTTTAGCCTTGCCTCCTCTTTCCCCTTCCTCGCCTCCCAGTGCAGGCACCACTCCTCAACTTCCTCCCTTGGGAGGGGTAGAATCTACTCCAGGTGTTTCCCTACCTTCAATTGGTGGCGAACCTCCTGTGTCTCAGCCTCCAGCTTCAGGTCCTGTTCTTCCCGGGGTTACTACTCCAGCACCAGCACCAATTCCAGTTCAACCTCCGGTTGTTGCACCTACGGTGCAATGGAAGCAATTCGATTTAGGGCAAAACTTTGGTTTTGACCCCCTTATTAAAGGAGTGGTGGAATATCCGGCTAATTGGTCAGTTTATGTAGATACTTTCAACAGAAGTATTACTTTTTCTGAAGACCAAGGAGGAACGGTGGCTTTTACTGCCTTTTTAGCCACTCAGAGCAACATCCAGAATGCTGAAGCTCTGGCTCAACAGATAGAATCACTTCTTGCTCAGATGATTCAAAACTTAGTTATTCTCAATCAGGAATTTAAATCTGATCCGGGAGTAGCTAAAACAGGTATGAGCCTGACATCTGGTCGGGTGATACTACAGGGCAACTATCAAGGAAAAACCTTTACTTTTCTTTTACAGCCTTATGTCCTCTATATTCCAGTAGGTGGTATGTCCTATCATTCTGCTCTCCTGTGTCAGGCACCTCAGGAGATTTTTCAGGAAAAGCTGCAAACTTACTTTAACCGTCTCATTACCTCTTTTGAAGCTACTGCTAAATGATATATGAAGATTTTCTTCCTGGGAATAATAGTGGTTCTTTTTATCTCTGTTTTTCCCCTGGAAGAGAGAGTTTGTGGAGAAGAGTATTTTCCTCCTCAAGACCCTCTTAATCTTCTATTAACTTTAGCTACTCATTCTAGAGAAGATTTGCTATCTCTTTGTAAATCTCAGGGCAAAGAGATAGAAGAATCTTATTTGCAGGGAGAATATCCTCAAGCTCTTTCTCAGGCTCAAACTCTTCTTTTTGCTGGAGCTTTGCTGGGCAGCTCTCTTTTTCAAGCTGATGCTCAATACTATAAAGCTCGAGTTCTCTCTCGACAAGGGAAAGATGAAGAAGCATTACGGGAACTCTATAAAGCCTATTTTGTTTATGAACAATTGATGCTCCCGGAGAAAATGATCCGAGCTTTAGAGGTAATGATAAGAATTACCGAAAATTTAAATCTCTGGGAAGAAGCTCAAGGATATTTAAAAGACCTGCAAAACCTTTCTCAGGCTTCCCAAAATGAGTACGGGAAATTGGTTTTTCTTCTCAACCAGGGGGTCATAGCGTATCACGAAGGAAATTATGAAGAAGCGAGAACAGCCTGGCAGGAGGTGGTAGATGCTGACTCTGACTTTCTCTATCCCGAAATCACTGGTTTAGCTATAAATCATCTCTCTCATGTAGCTATCTCGCAGGGAGAATCAAAAATAGCAAACGATTTACTAAATAAGGTGCTAAAAATTGCTCAAGAACGGAATTTAAGATGGGTAGAGTTTGTGGCCCGTTTAAGTTTATCGCAAGTTCTTACCGACTACTTTTTTGAATATGAGAAATCTCTGGAGAACCTCGCTCGCGCCCAGGAACTGATAAATAAGATGGGCCTCACTTATCAACGACTGTGGGTGCTCAATAATTTTTCAGTTATTTACACCCAGATGGGAGAGTATGGTAAGGCAAAAGAAATTTTAGAAGAGGCTCTTTCTTATCAGCAAGAGGCGGGAATTCCTGATGATTTGGGGATTATATTTAATTTAGGAACTCTCTCCTGGCACTTAGGTAGAGAGGAAGAAGCAGAAAAATATTTTAACCGAGCTTTAGCCTTAGCCCGGAGTCAGAGAGAACGGAAAACGGAAGCGTTATGTCTTTCTAACCTGGGGATGGTGTGCAAAGCTCGGCAAGGTTTCTCTTCCTCTATTACTTTCTACCAGCAGGCTCTATCAATTTTTGAGGAGTTGGGGTTAGAAATAGAAACAGCTGGCTTATTGAATAATTTAGCTAATCTCAATCTGGCTTTAGGAGAGGTAAAAGAAGCTGATGAAGCTTTAAACTTAGCTCTTTCCACTTATGAAAAGCATGAGTTTTCTTCAGGAATTACCCAGGTTCTTATCAACCAGGGCTATGTTGCTCTCCAAAAAGGAGAGGGAGCTCAAGCTTCTTCCTATTTTGAGAAAGCTTGTCGCAAGGTACAAACTATCCAGGATCCCTCTCTTACCTTTTATGCTCTTTTAGGTCGGGGAGAGGCCTATCTCCAGGAGGGAAAGGGGAAGGAAGCAGTTTCTACCTGGGAAAAAGCCATTCAGATTTTAGAAGATACCCGGGGTAAAATGGAAGATGTGGCAGATAGAACTTGTTTTTTAGACGACCGCTTAGAAGTTTATGACCTTCTTATTGAGGAATATTTTCGAGAGGGAAGGTACGAAGATGCCTTTAACCTTTCAGAACGAGTAAAGGCAAGGAGCTTCCTAGATGTGGTAGCGGGACAATCTCTAGAGGTAAAGCCTGAGGATCAGGAATTATGGGAGAAAATCAGAAAACTACAGGGAGAAAAGGAAGCTCGAGAAGCTAAAAGAATAGAAATATCCCAAAAACCACCAACCCAGGAAAACCAGCTTCTTCTCTGGCAGCTAGATAAAGAAATTGAAGAGGTAACAGTAAAGTTGGATAACTTAATAGAAGATTACAACACCTCTTCCCCAGAAATCTTGTCTTTCGCTACCGTTCATCCTTTTCCTCTTCCTGAAATTCAAAAAAACTTAGAAGAAGGGACTGTTCTTCTAGTGTATCACGTGCTCCCTCATCGGACACTGGCCTGGGTGATAAGTAAATCTTCTCTGACTCTAAAGAATATAGAGGTAGAAGAGGTACAGTTAAAAGATACAGTGCTTAAGGTGAGGGAAAAGATTTCTGATTACGAGTCTACAGACTTCGTCTCCCCTTTGGAGGAACTTTACCAGTATCTCATTTATCCTTTAGAAGATAAATTAACTGGAGCCAAATCAGTAGTGATAATTCCCCATAAGTTTTTATCTTATTTACCCTTTCAGGCTTTAATTTGGGAGGGACATTTTCTTCTAGAAGACTACATTTTCTCCTATGCTCCCTCAGCTAATGCTTATCTTTTATCCATCCAGAAAAGAAAAGAAGATAAGTCTACTTTTTTGGGATTAGCCAATCCCTTCTTTTCTGATCCTAATGTACCACCTCTTCCTGGGTCAGAAGAAGAGGTTAAAACAATTGCTCCTTTTTTCCCGCAGGCGAAAGTCTGTTTGGGAAAAGAAGCTACTGAAACAACATTTTACCAATATGCTTCCCTTTACAACGTGGTTCATCTTTCCACTCATGCTCTGGCCGATGAAAAGTTTCCTCTCTACAGTCTTATAGCTTTAGCAGAAGATGGGGAAAATGATGGCTATTTGTTGGCTGCAGAAGTTCTTAAAGTGCCTATTTCTGCCAATTTGGTGGTGCTGAGTGCCTGTCAAACTGCCTTGGGACAATATAGTGAAAGCGAAGGATTAATTGGTTTTACTCGTTCCTTTTTTTATGCTGGTACTCCTACTCTTATTGCCAGTCTCTGGTCAGTAAGTGACCAGGCTACCTCAGAGCTATTTATTCAGTTTTATAAATATTGGAAAGAAGGTTATGGCAAGGCTGAAGCCTTGCAAATGGCGCAAAAAGACCTGGTTCTTCGGTATCAACATCCCGGTTATTGGGCTCCCTTCATTCTTTCAGGGAGTACAAAATAAAAGGAGAGTGAACACAATGAATAAGAAGATAGTCAAATATTTATTGATTTTTAGCTTTTTCGCGGTCCTTTGGGGAGGCGTGGCTCAATCCCAGGTTCAGTTTAATATGCCTCCCGGTTGGGAACCACAAAGTCCACCCGACCCCTCGGTAAAAACCCTCTTTTATTTGAAAGACCCCCAGGGGGTAGTGATAGCTGAGCTTTATTATTTTGTCGAATCACTACCCGGTCCTATGAGTTTACAAGATTACTTTTCTGCTTTTCAGGCTAATTCTTTGCAGGTAGCATTTTCGGGCTATACCCCAATAAGCACTCAGGATACCACAGTAGCCAATCTTCCTGCTCTTCGCCATGATTTTACCTTTGTAGCGGAAGGAACTACCAATCAATTGAAAGGTAGCGCTTACTTCTTTTTAGTGGGCAATGAGGCACAGGTTCTTCTTTTTGACTGTCTCATCTCTA
>JARRCQ010000068.1 GCA_029982105.1 Candidatus Atribacteria bacterium
AGTATTTTAACAGGTTTTACAGGATACTATAAATCGGATATAATTTTTTGTCATTTTGACAAAATATTTTTTTATTTTTGTCAAAAAACTAAAGTATTAACTGCGGTTCTTTGTCAAAATGACAAAAAATTTACCTTGATTTATCTTGCCATACTCTTGAAAAAATGGTTTGCAGGAATTAAAATAGGCAATGGCTAAATTGAAGAAAGGGGTGATAATGAATGAAGATTAAACCATTAGGAGATCGCATATTGGTACAAAGAGTCGAAGAAGAAGAGGTGAAAAAGGGAGGCATTATAATCCCGGATACGGCGAAAGAAAAGCCTCAACAAGGGAAAGTAATAGCGGTAGGTACGGGTAAAATTAGCGAAGATGGTAAGCGCTTGCCCTTAGAAGTTAAAGAGGGAGATAAGATTCTCTTCGGTAAATATGCTGGTACAGAAGTGAAAATTGGGGACGAAGAATACCTAATTATGCGCGAAGATGACGTTTTAGGTATAATTGAAGGTTAAAAGAAGGGAGGTATGATCGATGGCTAAGCAAATTTTGTTTGAAGAAGAAGCACGACAGAAGGTTTTAGAAGGAGTTAAAGCCTTGGCTGAAGCTGTGAAAGTTACCCTGGGACCCCGGGGAAGAAACGTAATCATAGAGAAGAAATTCGGTTCTCCTCTTATTACCAAAGACGGGGTTACAGTAGCTAAAGAAATTGAATTGGAAGACCCCAATGAAAATGTAGGGGCTCAACTGGTTAAAGAAGTAGCTTCTAAAACCAGCGATATAGCTGGAGATGGGACTACTACTGCTACAGTTTTAGCTGAATGCATATATAAAGAGGGGCTACGAGCGGTAATAGCTGGTTCTAATCCTATGCTTCTTAAACGAGGCATTGATAAGGCAGTAGAAGCGGTCACCAAGAAACTAAAAAGCATAAGCAAAGAGGTAAGTGGCAAAAAAGAAGTTGCTCAAGTAGCTACTATTGCTTCTAACAATGATGAATCTGTGGGAAATATTATTGCTGATGCTATGGAGAAAGTAGGTAAAGATGGAGTTATCACTGTTGAAGAAGCCAAGGGTTTAGAAACCACTTTGGAAGTGGTAGAAGGGTTGCAGTTTGATAGAGGTTATCTCTCTCCGTATTTTGTAACTGACCCTGATAGAATGGAAGCGGTTCTTGAAGATACCTATATTTTAATCTATGAACAGAAAATCTCGGCAGTAAAAGACTTGCTTCCAGTGTTAGAAAAGGTGGTACAGAGAGGAAAACCTTTATTGATTATCGCTGAAGACGTAGAAGGAGAGGCTTTGGCTACTTTGGTAGTCAATAAGCTCAAAGGAGTTATTAACTGTGTGGCAGTTAAAGCTCCGGGATTTGGTGATAGAAGGAAAGAAATGCTGCAAGATATAGCTGTGGTTACTGGAGGAACATTTATTTCCAGTGACTTAGGAATAAAGTTAGAAAATGTTACTCTTGATGATTTAGGCCAAGCCAGGAAAGTGGTAGTGGATAAAGAGAATACTACCATTGTAGAAGGAGTCGGTAAGAAAGAAGACATTATGGCTCGTATGAACCAGATTAAGAAACAAATTGAAGAAACCACTTCTGACTACGACCGAGAAAAATTGCAAGAACGTTTGGCCAAAATTGCCGGTGGAGTAGCGGTAATCCGAGTAGGAGCAGCAACTGAAGCAGAGATGAAAGAAAAGAAAGCTCGAGTAGAAGATGCCTTGAATGCTACCAGAGCAGCAGTAGAAGAAGGAATAGTTCCTGGAGGCGGAGTAGCTCTGATTCGTTGCGAATCAGCTATTGATGAGCTGAACTTAGATGGCGATGAAAAGATTGGTGCTTTGGTAGTGAAAAAAGCCTTGAGTGAACCAGCAAGAATGATTGCTCAAAACGCTGGTGAAGAAGGATCGGTAATAGTAGAAAAAGTTAAGGTTGCTGATAAGATTAGCTTTGGTTACAATGCGCTAACTGGGCAATTTGTAGATATGTTAGAAGATGGAGTAATTGACCCGGCAAAAGTAGTGCGTGTTGCTCTGCAGAATGCATCCAGTGTAGCGGGCATAATGCTTACTACAGAGTCAGTAGTTACTGAAATTCCCGAAAAGGAAAAAATGCCAGCGGCACCACCTATGCCTGAGTATTGATAGGTGAGGTATAATAGTAGTAACGGTGAATAAAACCACCCGGTAGAGATATCTCTACCGGGTGGTTTACCATCTGGAGGTGAAAATAATGCCGGTTTATGAATATCAATGCACTCAGTGCGGTAAAACTTTTGAAGAACTCCAATCTTTTAATGATAAGCCAGTGAGTCAATGCCCTTTCTGTAAAGGGAGAGTAAAAAGGCTGATTGGTAGGAATATAGGATTGGTATTTAAGGGGAGCGGTTTTTATTCCACCGATTATCGTTCTTCTAATCCTTCCAGTTCTACGAACTCTTCCAGTTGCAGTACTTGTTCGAGCAGTAACTGCTCCACTTGTAGTGGAGGGAGTAGTTCTTAGTAGAAATATGGACCTGTGGGGATATCTTTTAATTGCCGGATTGTTAGTTCTTTTCGCCTTGGTAGGAGGAGCAAGAAGGAAAAGTTCCTCAGTTTCAGTATCTGAATTCTGGCAACAGAAGGAAAAAGAATTTGGAGAAAAAGAGATCCTTTCTGGATTTTCTCGCTACTTAGGAGGCCATCCTCGTTTTGAAGCAATAAGCGATGGTCTCCTTTTTTTGATGTCTAAAAGTTTGTGGTTTGAAAATTTTGAAAAAGGCCCTAATATTTTTGGTATCGCTCCTCCTTATGAAAAGATAATCATTCGCATTCCTCTTTCTCAAATAGAGGGGATGGAGTCTCTTCCAGAAAAAGAGCTCTTGTCTAAAGGTTTGGGAAATCAATTGTGGAGGTATCATCGCCTATCCCGTCGCCCCTTTTATCTTGCTGTTAAGTACAGAGATGAGTGGCAAGGAGAGCGAACTCTTTACTTTGATAGTATGGTAGATGCTGATACCTGGAAACAGGAGTTGGAAAAAGCCAAAAGTAATTATGTCCCGGAAGAAGAAACCAAAGAGACTGGAGTTTGCCCTCGGTGCGGGAAAAAGATAGATCCCGATTTTAAACTTTGCCCTTATTGTGGATACAAACTTTCTTAAGGAGGTAGAGATGCCTTTTCAAGTAGGACACTACCAAGATTTTTCTAAAGCTACAGGATGTACAGTTTTTCTGTTTGAAGAACCCAATCGAGCAGTAGCTGCGGTGCGAGGTGGAGCTCCAGGAGGTCGAGAAACTGCTACTCTTTTCCCGGGAAACTTGGTTGAGGGAGTGGATGCTATATTTTTTACCGGAGGTAGCGCTTTAGGTCTTTCTTGTGGAGAAGGAGTGGTAAATTTTTTGCGGGAAAGAAAAAGAGGACTTAAAACTCCGGGAGGGATAGTTCCCATTGTAGCGGGAGCAGTAATTTATGATTTGGAGATAGGAGAGCCATATTCTCCCGATAGAGAATGGGGATATAATGCTTCTTTATCGGTAGAGGAAATTATAAAAGAGGGAACTATTGGAGCAGGAACGGGAGCTACCGTAGGGAAACTTATGGGAATGGGAAAAGCAGTGAAAGGAGGGTTTGGAAAAGGAAAAGCTAAAGTAGATGGGGAGGAGATATGTACTTTTGTAGTTACCAACTCTTGGGGAAATGTCTACTATCCGCAAACTGGAGAATTGGTAGCAGGAGTTAGGTTAGAAAAGCGAGGAGTAACACCTTCTCCTTTTAACACCACTTTAACTTTGATAGTTTTTGATTTCTTTCTCTCCCGGGAAGAATTATTTTCTCTTGCGGGAGTGGTTCATTCTGCTCTGGCTTCTTGTATTCGTCCTTTTGCCACGCTTTATGATGGTGATACCATTTTTTTAGTATCTACAGGGAAAAAGAAAGTAAATGACTATTTAGCTCTGATTTCAGGAATTTATGAAAGCGTAGAAGAGGGAGTTTTAAATTCTGTCACCAAAGCTACAGGGCTGGCGGGCATTTTAGCTAAAAATGATATAATGGTCTAAATCTTACCGCTGACCGCAGGCAGCGAGGGAGTAGGAGTATTTAAATTTTACCGTCTGGTATCTAAAAAGAACTGGAACGGAGGTGTTTTTGTGGAAACAAGAACTAAGAAGTTTGTTTTAGCTGGTGTTTTAGGAGCAATTTCCGTGGTTTTGAGTATCACCCCTTTAGGGCTTATTCCCGTTCCTAACCTTTCTTCTTATGCCACCACTATGCACATTCCTGCTATAATAGGGGGGATTATAGGTGGACCAGAGGTCGGAGCTTTGGTGGGATTGATTTTAGCTTTTTCCACCCTTCATCTCTTTGCCGGTAATGTTTTAGCTTGTTTTCTGCCTCGTATTCTCATCGGGGTGGTGGCCTATTATATCTGGCGGTGGTCGGGGAAGAAAGACTGGGGAATAGTGCTGGGAAGTTTGGGAGGAACTTTTACCAATACCATAGGAGTATTAGGTTTAATGGTGGTAACTGGTTTCTTTACCTGGGAGCAGATTTTACCTGTGTTGGTTCTTAATGGAGTTTTGGAATTAGTCATCTCTGGTATTTTAGCGTTACCTTTGGTACGCATTTTAAAGCGGGTGGTGAAAATTTGAGTAGAATATTAGTCATTGATGTCGGAAATACCCATACTACCTGGGGAGTGTATGACGATCAAGCGCTTCTTGCAAACTGGCGAGTATCTACTTCACCTTTTCGTACTTCTGATGAGTGGAGCTTTGTATTTCGAAATCTTTTAGAAGAACAAGAAATAGAAAAAGCTACCTTAGAGCAAGTAGTCATTTCCTGTGTGGTTCCTCCGGTGTTAGGTGCTCTTGAGTATCTTTTCCGAGAAAAGTGGCATCTTCCCTGTCTTTCTGTGGGGCCGGGAGTTAGGACTGGTCTATCTCTTCGGGTAGAAGCTAAAGAAGTGGGTGCAGACCGAGTAGTTAATGCTTTAGCTGCTTCCTCCCTTTATGGAGGAGATTTAATTATTGTGGACTTTGGCACTGCCACCACTTTTTGTGCGGTAACGAAAAATAGAGAATATTTAGGAGGAGTAATTGCTCCGGGAATAAGCATATCGGCTGAAGCGCTTTATGAGAAAACCGCTAAACTTCCTCGAGTGGATATTGAAGTCCCTTCCCATATTGTGGGCAGAAATACAGTGGAAGCTATGCACTCCGGGATTTTTTTTGGCCATATTGGTCTATCTCGGGAGATTGTCAAAAAAATGAAAGAAGAATTTTCTCTGGAGGCAAAAGTAGTGGGCACAGGAGGATGGAGTATCTTTTTGCACCGCTATTGTGACTTCATTGATATTTTTAATCCGGTTTTGACTTTGGAAGGTTTGAGGATTATTTATGAGCTCAACCAAGAATGAAGAACAACAATTAGCCATTGTAGGAGGACAGTCTAAAATCAGTGGTAGTTTTCAAGGAGGAGATTTCTTGATTGTAGAAGGAGAATTTACGGGCTTAATTCAGTGTCGAGAGTTAGTGGTAACGAGAAAAGGTAAAATAGAAGCCTGGGTGGAAGTGGAAAATATGGAAGCCTGGGGGAATATTGGTGGTTTCTCTCGGGTTAAAAAAGCAATTTGTCGTAAAACCTCCCGGATAGGAGGTTGTATTATGGGAGGAGGTATTGCTTTAGAACCGGGAGCTGTAATTGAAGGGTCGTTGGCGTTTGAAAAAGTGGAGGATGTAGAAAATGAAAGACAAGAGAGTAGTTAGTGCAAGCTTGGGCTCTTCTAAAAGGAATCATCGTGCCGAAGTGGAACTTTTGGGTTGTAAGGTATCAGTAGAAAGAATAGGAGTGGATGGGGATAAAAATAAGTTTGTAGAGCTACTGCAAAGTTTAGATGGCAAAGTAGACGTTATTGGATTGGGAGGAGCAGACCTTTACCTGCGAGCGGGAAAATACCGCTACGAAGTAAAAGATGTGGTAAAATTGGTCTCTGTGCTACGGGAAACACCCGTTGTAGATGGAGGAGAATTAAAAGAGGTCTGGGAACGGGAAGTCCCTCGGTATTTGCATGATAGTGAGGGGATAGAATTTAAAGGGAAAACTGCTTTAATCATGAGTGGAATGGACCGTTATGGGTTGGCCGAAGGTCTTTATCGAGAAGGGTGTCATCTTCTCATTGGAGATTTACCTTTTGCCGTGGGTGTTCCTGGAGCTCTGCGTAATTTAGGAACTCTCCGTTTTTTATCGGTGCTGATGATGCCTGTTTTGCGTCGCCTTCCTATTGACGTTCTTTATCCCACCGGGAAAAAACAAGAGGAGCGTAAACCTCGTTTTAGTGGTTATTTCGAAAAAGCAGATATAATTGGAGGAGATTTTCTCTATATCTGGCGCTTTATGCCCGATCAATTGCCAGGTAAAATGATAATCACCAATACTGTGACCTCTCAGGATGTATCGGAGATGAAAGAAAGAGGAGTAAAGATTCTGGTTACCACCACCCCGGAGATGAATGGTCGTTCTTTTGGCACTAATGTTTTACAGGCTATTTTTGTAGCTATTCTGGAAAAAAAGCCTGAAGACATAAAACCTGAGGAATATTTAGAGTTGATGAAAAAATTGAATATCCAGCCTCGAGTGGTAAGGCTATAGCTATCTTTATAAAAAGGATAAAAAGATATACAATATAAAGGCTATGGAAGAGAAAATTTTAACTATAAGAAAAGCGCAATTAGAAGACCTGGAACAAGTCACCGAAATTTATAATCAAGCAGTATTGAAAACTATTTCTACTTTTCATCTCTACCCTCGTTCTTTGGAAGAGCAACTGAAGTGGTTTGAAAGCCACGGAGATAAATACCCGCTTTTAGTGGTAGAAGAAGGGAGATTGGTGATAGCCTGGGCATGTTTGAGTCCCTATTCCGACAGAGAAGGCTACCAGTATACGGTTACTGATTCTATATATGTGAGAGAGGAATTCCGTCGCCAGCGTATTGGCTATGAGCTTTTGAACTTTCTTGTAAAAGAGGCTCAGAAGCTGAGTTACCATTCGGTTATAGCTTTTATTGCTAAAGAAAATTTAGCCAGCATTAAGCTCCATGAGAAAGTGGGTTTTCTATATCGGGGAGTATTGAAGGAAGTGGGATTCAAGTTTGGTAGATGGATAGATGTGTGTTGCTATCAGAAAATGTTAGAAGGAGAGAGAGAATGAAAAATAGGGAGGTTTTAGAGAAGAAGTTTCCCAAAAAAGAAGTAAAAGCTCGTCCGGGGAGAGAAAAGCAAACAGTTTATTATTTGGAAACTGCTTCAGTAATTCAAAGATTAAATGAAGCCTGGGAAGGAGATTGGTCTTTTGAGGTAAAAGATAAAGGCATAGACAAGGAAGCTGGTTATGTGTGGGTTTTGGGGAGGCTCACCTGTGGAGGAGTGGTAAAGGAGCAGTTTGGTTCTAAAATTATCTCTCTAAGTTCTGATGGGAGTATCATTGATTTGGGAGATGACTTGAAAGCGGCGGCAAGCGATGCTTTAAAAAAATGCGCCACCCTTTTAGGGGTGGGGCTTTACCTTTATCAAGAGGAAGAAGAAGAGGCTCTACCTCGTCCTGCTTCTCAAAAACAGAAAGATTTTTTGCGTAATCTCTTGAAGGAAAGAGGTAAAGCAATTGATGAAGAGATGCTCGAGACCATCTCTTCTGCGGAGGCTTCTCGCTTAATTGAGGAGCTGAAAGAAAAAAGACCATAAAATATGGAGGAGGGTTTACTATGAACTTTTGGGGTAAATTTTTCACTTTTATTGTGGGAGTAATTCTGATAGGTAAAGCTCTGGGAATAGATCGGAAG
>JARRCQ010000069.1 GCA_029982105.1 Candidatus Atribacteria bacterium
TATTTCGGTGCGAGCTATCTTTCCTCCTCTTTCTTTCACTTCCATCTGACAAGGATGATGAACATCTCTTCCTAGTGGGAGGTCAATAGTTTTATCTCCCTTCCATATTCCTTCCACCACAGCTAGGTATTCCTTTTTTACCCGGTGAGCTTTAAATTCTCCTATCAGGTGGAGGTAAGCTCTGTCGGATTTAGCTACTACCATCACCCCAGAAGTATCTTTATCCAAACGATGAACAATCCCCGGACGAAGGGGAAAACCATATTGAGGAAGAGGAATTTGATAATAAAAGAGAGCATTTACTAAAGTTCCTTCTCCCCAAGAAGAAGAGGGATGAACTGCGCACCCAGCTCTCTTATTTATCACTAAAATATCTTCATCTTCATAGATTATATCTAAGGGCAAAAATTGAGGAGGGGGATGGGAAATATCTTCCACTGGCCAGGCGATTTCTAATATATCTCCAGGATGTACTTCTTTACTAGCTTTAGTGACAGTTTCCCCATTTAACTTTATTTTTCCTTCTTTAATCAGTTTGGTAATTAAAGAGCGGGAAATTTCTATAAAGTGGCGATGTAACCAAACATCTATCCGGCAAAAAGCTGGCTCGTAAACTTTAATCTTCTCTTTTTTCATCCCACCAGAAACTTAAGAGAATTGAAGCAGTTCCTATAACGATAAAAACATCAGCTAAATTAAAGGTAGCCCAAAAAGAAGGCTCTATAAAATCCACTACATATCCCAAACGCCAGCGATCTATAATGTTACCCCAGGCACCAGCTAAAAAAAGAGAAATTCCTCTAATATAAGTAATTTTACTAAAAACCCAGATAAGAATTATAGTTATGAAAACCGTGATTAAAGTTAATCCTTCTTTATTGCTTATCCTCCAACCAAAAGCACTACCAAAATTATAACGTAAGGTAAGAGTGAGAATCTCGGGAATGAAAACAACAGAACTCTCGGCTAAATGTCTTAATGCCCACTGTTTAGTCAGCTGGTCTAAGAGCAAAGCCAAAGATAAAATCGAGAAAAACCCCAACCATCTCCATTTTCCTTTTCCCGGCTTAGAGTTCATGATTTTCTCAGTCTATTATCATTTTGAAAATCCTGAATAGAAAAACGAGCTATCTCTCCACCCTCCTCTTTTTCTTCTTCTTTTACCCCTTTACTTTCTTCTAAAGCTTTAGCATCCCAGTCTTTTTCCTTCCACTCTAAGCTATCCATAAAAGTTTGCAGCAATGATCTGAATCGAATCTGAAAAAGACGATATTGTTCCAAAAGAGCTTGATAACCTTTTTCAATTTCCTTTTTCCTCTTCAGAGCTTCTTCTACAATTTCCTGCCCTCTGATTTCTGCTTCTTTTAAAACCATCTGTGATTCTCTTTTGGCCAATTCTCTTTCCACCTGTATTTGCTTTTCCCACTCTTCTATTTGAGCTTCCAAGTTAGACAGTTTTCCTTCTTTGTCTTTCAGCCTCTTTTTAAGCTCTCGGTTATCTTGAAGAATCTTTTCTCTTTCTGCCACCATACTTTCTATTTGAGAAGCTAATTCTTCCAAAAAATCTCGTACTTCCTCTTCATTATAACCCCGAAAAGAACGGTTAAAATCTATTTCTCGTATGTCTTCCGGCTTCCACCAATTCATTTCTTTCCCTCCTCACCTATATTCTTAGTCCGCTTATAAGCCTCCTCTACTCCCTCCATCACCAATCCCCTAAAAGCTCCTTCCTCTAGTTTCTTTATACCTGCGATAGTGGTTCCACCCGGAGAAGCTACCCAATTCTTTAGCTGAGCGGGATGAATACCTCGTGTTTTTAGAAGAGATGCTACACCCAATACTGTCTGGGTAGCTATTTTTAAGCTCGTTTCCCAAGGAATTCCTATCTTTACTCCTCCATCAGCTAACGCTTCTATAAAAAGAGCTATAAATCCCGGACCACTACCACTAAGAGCAGTGAAGAGGTCTAAATCCTTTTCCTCAGCCTCAAAAACCCATCCCAGAGAAGAAAAAAGAAAAAGAAGGTCCTCTCGTTCTTCAACTTCCACCACCGAAGAAAAACAAACCGGTACTACCCCTTCTCCTACTTCTACACACAAATTGGGCATAATTCGGACTATTGCCTTTTGAGGAATGAATTCTTCCAAGTTTTGAATTTTTACCCCTGCTGCCACCGAAACAAAAACTGATTGGGAAAAATTACGAAGAGACAGAAGAGCTTTTTCCACATCCTTAGGTTTTACAGCCAAAAATACAAAACGAGGAGAACTTTTCAAATTATTTAAGTTCTCTACCCACTCCAAATTCAAGGAAGAAGCTAAGTTTTTTGCTTTTTCTGTTGCCTGGTCCAAAAGTAAAAATCTAAATTTTTTATGCCAATTATCTCGACATAAACCCCGCACCAGGGCGCTCCCCATATTTCCACATCCGACAAATAGTATACTATCTTCCACTTTATTTACCTCTCTCTCCAAATATAGCTCGACCTAAACGAAGCATAGTAGCACCTTCCAAAATAGCCCAGGGAAAATCATCACTCATCCCCATAGATAACTCTTGCAAAGCAACTTGAGGTATATTTCGGTTTATTTCCTCCCCAAGTTGCCGCAGACGAGAAAAAACTTTCCTTACCTCTTGTTCTTTTCCTCCTCTAGGACCAATAGTCATAAGACCCCTCAATTCCAAATGAGAAAGCTGAGCAACATCCCAAACCAAAGGTAGCAACTCTTCCTCTTGCACTCCTCCTTGAGTCTCCCGACCAGTAAGGTTCACTTGAATTAAAACCGGAATTTTTTTATTTTTATCTTGTGCTTTTTTTTCCAATTCTTTTCCCATACTTAAACTATCCAAAGAATGAAGATATTGGAAAAATTCTATCACTTTTTTAACTTTATTTTTCTGCAGACGACCCAAAAAGTGCCATTCTATTTTCTCTGGTAAAAGAGGCATTTTCTTTAACGCCTCTTGAATTCTATTTTCCCCTAAACACGTCAAGCCCAATGATAGCGCTTCTTCAATTTTACTCACTTCTACTCCTTTAGTAACTGCTACCACTTTTATGTCTTCAGGGTTCCTCCCTGCTCGCCGAGAAAAAACTGCCATTTTTTCTTTAACTATTTCCCAATTTTCCGCTACCCCATATCTACCACCTGCCAAGGTTTGACATCTTCCCAAGGTAAACGCACCCACTCCTCATCTCTACCTAATACTTGAAGTAAGGATTGCCAAGCCCCATAGGACCAGGGATGAGGATGAGATAAAAGAGAAGGAATTTTCTCTCCTATTAACCGGTCTCCCCGAGCAAGAAGTAGTTGAATCCAGGCTAAGCGGGGACTTTCTCCCGAAAAAGGAATTTTTAACTTTTTCAGGCCTTTCTCCCAAATTTTCCTCTCTTTTTCCCATTCGTGAATAGAAGGAGTCTTCCAATCAGAAAGAGGAGTATGAGGTTTAGGTACTAAAAAACTGTAAGAAACTAAAAGTTGCTGAGAATTTTTTATTTTGGTAACCATCTTGGCTAAAAAATCTAAATCTTCTTCGACTCTTCCCTCTGGTTTACCCAATATAAAATAGAATTTGATTCTCTGGATCCCTCTTCCTAAAAGTTCTTCCGTTAACCCTATCCATTCTTCATCAGAAAGTCCTTTTCCCAATTTCTTTCTAAGAGAAAAGCTACCGCTCTCCGGAGCAAGGGTTATAGTCTCCACTTCCCCCTGAGACAGTAACTCCCTCACTCTACTTTTTTTCATTAAAGAAAGAGCAGAAAGAGAAGAAAAGGTGAGTTTTTTATTTTTTCCCAATATATACTTTATTATCTCCTCTAAAGCAGGATGAGATAACAAATCTGCTCCTACTAAACCTATCTTATCAGACCAAGAAGAAACATAATCAATCATTTTTTCCACCAATTCCCAAGAACGATTGCGTAAGGGATGATATATTCTTTTACCAGCGCAAAAAGAACAATTATATCTACAACCCCTGCCTACCTCCACCAAAGATGCGCCTTGAAAGTAAGAAAAGGGGGTATAAATAAAAGTGCGAGTTTCAAATTGATTGATGTCTACTTTTTGTCTTTGTACCGGAAAAGAAAATCCCCTTTCTGCTTCAAAACCTTGTAGCTTTCCTTCTTGGTAAAGGGGATGAACTTTACTTGGGATATATACCCCCGGGATTTTCCCTAAATTCCTCTTTTTTTCTTCTCTTCCTAATCCATTTTCCTCACTTTCTTTCCAAACAACAAGAATTAAAGGGAAAGCTTCTTCTGCCTCTCCTATTACTGCAAGATCCACAAAAGGAGCAAAAAGTTCCGGGTTAAGAGTAATAGCAGGGCCACCACCTATAACCCAGGGATCTTTTTCTTTTCTATCTCGAGCCAGAAGAGGAATTCCTCCTTCTTGTAGTAAAAAGAGGAAATTAAGAATATCCAATTCAAAAGAGAAATTAAATCCTAAAATGTCAAAAGAATTAAGAGATAAACCATTTTCTAAGGAATGAGCGCCATATTCGCTAAAAAATCTCTCTCCTCGCCAGTCGGGAGTTTCAAAAAGAAGATTAACAATAGACTGGTAACCTAGATTAGCCATTCCTAAAGAATAATTTCCGGGGAAACAAAGGGCAAACAAAAACCTACCCACTTTACTGGATAGAGAAATTCCCCGCTCTTCTTTCCAGTAATCTCTGGTGTTTTCTGCCATTAACCTATTTTTTTCTTAGAAAAGCAGGAACGTCCAAATCATCAAAAGAAAAAGAGTCAGAAATTTCACTTATCTTCTCTGTCTCTTCTTTTTTCTCTTGGTCAAAGCCGGTAGCAATAACTGTAATTTCTACTTCATCTTTCATTTTTTCATCAATGATTGCCCCAAAAATGATATTGGCTTCTCCCGAAGCAGATTCAGTAATAACTTCTGCCACTTGATTTACATCCCAGATGCTCAGATTAGGGCCACCAGTAACATTAAATAGCACCCCTTTAGCACCAGAGAAGGGTGTTTCCAGGAGAGGGCTGTTCACTGCCATATGAGCTGCCTCTTTAGCTTTGTTTTCACCACCGGCTCTACCTATTCCCATAAGAGAAGTTCCCGCTCCCTCCATTATAGTTTTAACATCGGCAAAATCTAAATTTACTATCCCCGGGATATTGATGAGGTCAGAAATGCTTTTTACTCCCTGTAAAAGAACGTTGTCTACCATACCAAAGGCCTCTTTCACTGAAGTAGAAGAATTAGCCACCTGAAGAAGTCTATCATTAGGAATAACAATCAAGCTATCTACTCGTTCTCGCAAAAGCGCTATTCCTTCTTCCGCTTGACGCATTCTTTTCTTGCCTTCGAAAGTAAAAGGTTTAGTAACCACAGCCACGGTAAGGATACCCAGCTCTTTAGCTAAACCAGCAACAACTGGCGACGCTCCAGTGCCCGTGCCTCCTCCCATACCGGCAGTGATAAATAACATATCTACTCCTTCCAAAATTTCAAAAATCTTTTCCTTATCCTCTTCTGCCGCCTTTCTACCTACTTCTGGATTAGCACCTGCGCCTAATCCTCGAGTTAGCTTTGCTCCGATCTGTAATTTAATATCAGCTAAAGATCTTTCTAAAACCTGAGTATCAGTATTCATAGCCACAAAGGTAACACCTTGAAGACCGGATTGAATCATTCGATTGACTGCATTGCCTCCTCCTCCCCCTACACCTACAACTTTTATGTTTACTTTTCCATTATTAAACTTTTGAGAATTTGCACGCATAATGTCTCGCCCTCCACCTTTAATCCAACATAAAAAAGTCTCTAAACCAATCTATAATTCTAGACCCTCGATCCTCTAAATTGAGGACCAGAGGTTTTCTACCTCTTTGCGTTGCCTCTTCTATACCAAATTGTAATAAACCACAAGCAGTAGAAAACATAGGATGAGATATGGTTTGAATCATTCCCACATGGTCTTTGCTTTCCGGAGACCCTACCCTCACTGGTAATTCCAAAATAGAAGAGCCCAATTCAGCAATGCCCTCTAATAAAGAACTACCTCCAGTTAACACTACTCCTCCTCGCAAAAAAGGGTAAAAACCTGAAGACTTAATCACTCGACGAATAAACAAAAACAGCTCCTTTACTCGTGCCTCTATTATTTCACAAGCATACTTCCTTTTTACCGTTTGTAAGGAAGAAAGCCCCAAATCTTTGGCTTCAATGATTTCATCATCAGGAATATGTCGGCTAAAAGCACAACCATGATTTAATTTAATTCTTTCTGCTTCATCTCGGGAAGTTCGTAAACCTACGGCTAAATCAGAAGTAATGTTTTCTCCTCCCAGAGGAACTACTCCAGAATAACGCATAGAACCCCCATAAAATATAGCTATATCTGCGGTCCCCCCTCCTATGTCCACAAGAGTAACTCCCATTTCTTTCTCCATAGGATGCAAAATAGCTAAGGCAGAAGCCAGAGGCTGAAAAACTAATCTATGAACTTCCAGGCCTGCCTGTTGAAAGCTTTTAGAAAAATTGTGGAATTGATTTTCATCCACAGTGACGAGATGAACCTTTACCCTGAGACGGGAACCAATCATCCCTACCGGGTCAGCTATACCGGTTTGGTCATCTACTATATATTCTTGAGGTAAAAGATGCAATATCCTTTTACCCTCTAAATTTATCCCTGCCTTAGAACCCTCCAAAGCTTTGTCTACATCCCGAGCGTTGATTTCTCTTCCTCCTTTGTTTAGGAAAACTTCGTTCTCCAGATTAAGTGAAGATACACCATCGCCAGCTATACCAGTGTAGACAAGGTCAGGTACCACCCGGGCAATTTCCAAAGCCAAAGAAAATGATTCTCTAATAGCTTCAGCAGCCTTATTAATATCTATTATTTTCCCTCTCCTAATACCTCGAGAGCTACTCAATCCTACTCCCAAAACTTCAATAGCATTGCCTTTTTTCCGCCCAATTAAGGTACAAATTTTGCTGGTTCCTACATCCACCGCTCCCAAGATAGGAGAGTGACTGTCCAAAGAGTGCCAACCTCTCAAAACGTATCCTCCCCACTCGGTATTATGACTAAACCATCCCCTGCTCGCAGGTCAAAACCCCCTACTTCTAAGGATTTTACTGCTATATCCCTCAAGTAGGGTTTAAGAACAGCTGTTTTTTTCCTCAAATTATTAACTCCTTCACATTTTATAAATATACCATTTTGGAATTGTAAAATAAACAACTTATCGTTCTCTACTACAATAGTGGAAAGAGGAAGAGCAAATTCCTCTTTCCACATTTTAATCAAACTTAGTGATTCTAATAATAAACTCCTCTGGTTCTTCGGTAAACGAACCCTTACTAAATCGGTAGATAAAACAGGGATTTCCACTCCTTCTTCGTCTACACAAAAAACTCGGCTCCCCACCTCTATTAAAGCCTCAGGCTGACGCTCGGTTATTTCTATTTCCAAAAGATAAGGGAAAACCTTGCGTACTTTTGCGTCTTTCACTTGAGGAATCTCTTCCAACTTTTTTTCAATTTCCCAGGAGCGAAGAGCAATAATATTACTATCTAGAGCTACATTGGCTATTTTGAATAATTCTTCCTTTGGTAACCATTGGTTACCATTTACTTCTATGCTTTTTACTTTAAAAATATCCGTCTGGAAAATCAAACTAAATATAGCAAAAGAGCATAGCCCCACAACAAAGTAAAAAAAAAGATTTG
>JARRCQ010000070.1 GCA_029982105.1 Candidatus Atribacteria bacterium
GCTAAAAAAGGAGAAAGACCAAATACAGCCTACGGCGTAAAATTAAAAGGCAAAAGAACACAAAAACTTAAAAGCTCAAGATTACTGAGGGGAAAACATCCCTCAGTGCCTACGGCGTAAGAGAAAAGCAAATTAGATTAAAAAGAATTCGGACAACCACGCTGGAGAACAACACTTCAGCGTGCCTACGGCGTAAACCTTAAAGACAAAATAGATAGAACAATAAGGGGGTAAACCCCCTCATAACCCCCAAAAAGCAAGAGGAAAAAGGCAAAAACTTAAAAAAACAAGAAAACAAATGTTACTGGTGGGAAAATATCCACCAGTACGCTGGGAGAAACCCCCAGCGTAACGACCTTGAGTTGTTAACTTCTGATGTAATTTATTCTTTTTAAATTTTTAATAGTTTAGCCAGATTGCAGAATACTATAATTAATAATCACTCAGGTGGTATTCCAAAACCTGCCCTATTGAAAGCTCAGGAATACCCAGATAAAAACTTGCTATATCTACTAAGGCTTCCAGAGGTACAAGACCGATAATTTCTCCTCCCGTTACTTCTACTCCCCACCGCTTGGCTTCCAGTTTCACCAGCTCAAAAGTCTGATAAATAGTACTTTTCCTAAAATCTAAAAGGTTCATAGAAACTTGAACCATATCTTTACTTTTTAAATTTACCCCAATGGCTTTAACGTAACTCAATCCCCCTGTCTCTCCTCGCAGTTTCCGGGCAATCTTTTTGGCTACCTCAAGGTCTTGAGTTTTCAAATTTACGTTAAAAGCTACAAGAGGCCCTCGAGCACCAATTACCACTGCTCCCAGCATGGGGTGAACTTTAGCCGGGCCTACATCTGGATATCTCTCGGGAACTTTGTCTATTTCTTCTTTTAAAAGTTCATATCCTCCCCGGCGGATGTGAGAAAGGTCTCGGTGTTCTTCTCGGAGAGCTGCCTCTCCATAAAAATAAACTGGAACACTGAATTCCTCTGCTATTTCTTTTCCCACCTTCCAGGCTAATTTCTTACAATCTTCCATATCCACTCCTTGCCAGGGGGTAAAAGGAATTACATCTACTGCTCCTACTCGAGGGTGTTCTCCTCGATGTCGGGATATATCTATTTCCTGTGCTGCTATCTCCACAATTTTAAGCACGGCTCTCTCTAAACTTTCTTCTCCCCCCAGGAGAGTTACCACCGAGCGATTATGGTCTGAGTCAGAGGAACAATCAGCTACTTTTAACCCCGAGATATTAGAGATTTCTTTGACTATTTTCTCTACCAAAGAAGACTCTGAAGTGCTTAAGTTAATGGCACTTTGAATTACTCTTTTCAACTATTTCACCTCTACTCCCAGGGTGCTTTTCATTTCCCGGAGAGCCCATTCATGAGCAGCCAAATCAAAAGAAGTAACCCCTTTTTTATGAACTACCACCCGGTAATTAAGCATTCGAGCCTCTGCTGAGGTATACAGGACACAAATATTAGTGCATACCCCCACCATTTCCAGTTCTTCTATCTTTTTCTCTCGCAAAAGAAGGTCTAACGAAGTTCCAAAAAAAGCACTAAATCTTCTTTTGGGGATAATGTAGTCATTATCTTGAGGAGTAAGTTCCTCTATAACTTTTCCTCCCCAACTCCCCTCTATACTATGGGGAGGAAAAAGTTTGAACTCCTGGTCATCAAGACGGTGAGAATCACAAACATAAATCACCGGAACATTTTCTTTTCTAGATTTAGCAATTAATTCTTGAGAAAAGGTTATCACTTCTTTAGCCTGTTCTCCTACAAAAAGCACTCCTTGAGGATGGACAAAATCATTCACCAGGTCTATCACTAATAGAGCCTTCACTTTCATTCCCCCTACAATTCATCTTCTATTAAAGGCACAAAAACGCATCCCCCATAGTTTTCTAACATCAATTTCCCCTTCTTCTTCATCCCCCGCACCAAGTTCTGTCCCATCTCCTCTTCTAAAGGTAGAACAATTATTCCCCCCTCTTTCAACTCTTCTACCCAGGCAGGATAAATATTTTTAGAGCAGGCACTAACTATTATTTTATCGTAGGGGGAAAACTGAGGTAATCCCTTGCTTCCATCTCCCTCTATCAACACTACATTGCGATATCCCAATCGAGATAAAATCTCTCTCGCCCGCTTTATGAGTTCGGGAATCCTCTCCACACTATAAACCATTTTGACCAACTCAGCCAGAATAGCAGTCTCATATCCAGAACCTGTGCCCACTTCTAAAACCCGATCTTCTTTTTGGGGGTTTAAAAGTTCTACCATTAAAGCCACAATGTAAGGTTGAGAAATGGTTTGGCCTTGTCCTAAGGGAAGGGGAGAATCTTGATAAGATAAATCCCGGTAGGAAGGAGGGACAAACAAATGGCGAGGAACACGCAAAAAAGCTTCAATTACCCGCTGGTTTTTAATCCCCCGCGAGATTAATTGCTTCTCCACCATATTTCTTCTCAACTCTATAGTTTTTTCACTATCCAATTCCACCATCAGTAACCCACTCGAAAATCAGGATAAAGACCAGAAAAGGGAGCCCATTCTTCTAAATAAGAGGTAATATAAGCGCTCACCGGACCTTGCTTTACCTCGGCAAAGAACTTCTCTACTTCTTCTTTTTTACCCTCCGCTATCACCTCTACTTCGCCAGTGGGAAGATTTCTAACTAATCCTGTCACATCAAACTCCCCTGCTTTTCGCAACACAAAATAACGATAACCTACTCCCTGGACTCGGCCTCGCAAAACTAATCTCCCCTGCACCCATTCATCCATAATACCCCTCCCCCCTCAATCCTTACTCGGAACGGTAAATGGAAGACAAACCTTTATTCCGTAAGATTTCTCGTAGCTCTTCCCCCAGGATAAAATCAGTAAGATTAGGACGCAGAGGCGTTATAGAAACCCGAGAATGCCAGATGGCTTGGAAATCAGAATTTTCCGGAAAAGTTGCCTCTCTTTTTTCCTCCTCTAAAACAAATTCTCTTACCCCCGGGTTATGACTTGCTACTTCTCTCACCCGGGTTAAATAAAAACGGTCTCCTAAAGTGGTAATAGAAAAACCCCGAAGACTTTCTTTATTAGGTACATCAGGAACGTTTAAATTTAGCACTACATTTTTCTCTTTTTTTAGAAGGTCTTCGAAAGTTTCAAACACTTCCACCGCTACCTCAGCAGCCAACTGATAATTTAGGTGATTATTCAGCGCCAGAGAAACCGCCAAGGAGGGGATCCCTGACATAGCCGCTTCCATAGCTGCCGCCACCGTTCCCGAATAAAAAACATCTAATCCTAAATTAGGACCTCGATTTATCCCTGAAATCACAAAATCAATGAGACCATCATCAAAGAGACGAAGAGCTAAAATCACCGTATCTGCAGGAGTTCCCTCTACTGCATATCCTTTTACTCCTCCGACTTCTACTTCTTTAATTCGCAGTGGACAGCGAGCAGTAATACTGTGACTGGAACAGCTCTTTTCTTCTTGAGGAGCAACTAATATTACTTCTCCTACCTCCTTAAAAGCTCTAACCAGAGCCTCAATACCCGGGCTTTCAAAACCATCATCGTTGGTTATTAAAATCCTCTTCACTACTTTCCTCCCTCTCTTTTTGCTATCTCCCGAGCTACTACTACCCCTGAAGCTGAGGCTTGAACCAAACCTCGAGTAATTCCCGCTCCATCTCCCACCAAAAAGAGGTTTTCTATATCGCTTTCTAAATAGGAATTCAATTTTACTCGAGAAGAATAAAATTTAACTTCCACTCCATACAAAAGGTTGTGAGGAGAATTAATACCAGGAATAAATTTATCCAATGCCAATAACATTTCTTGAACATCCTGGAGAAAACGAAAAGGTAAAACAAAACTCAGGTCCCCCGGACTTGCTCCTCGGAGAGTGGGTTTAACTGGTGATTTGCCAATCCGCTCAGCAGTAGAACGTCTCCCTAGTTGTAAGTCTCTTAATCTTTGGACAATTACTCCACCACTCAACATATTCGCCAGTCGAGCTACATATCTCCCATAAGCAATAGGCTCCCGAAAAGGTTCAGTAAAATGCGTGCTCACTAAAATGGCAAAATTGGTGTTGGGAGTTTCTTGGTCTTCATAACTGTGGCCATTAACTGTAACAATGCCATCATTGTATTCTGTAACCACCTCTCCATGAGGACACATACAAAAAGTCCGCACTCGGTCATCAAAGGTGGGAGTATAATAAATCAATTTGAGCTCATAAAGAGCCCGAGTAAGGTCGTCCATTATAGAAGCAGGAACTTCCACTCTTACTCCTAAATCTACCGGATTATTTTCTAAAGGCAACTTTAAACGCAAACATTCTCGGCGTAACCAATCGGCACCTACTCTTCCTGGGGCTACTACTACAAATCTACTTTTTACCTCTTCTCCACTGCGGAGTTTAACTCCAGTTGCTTTTCCATTTTCTACTAAAATTCTCTCCACCGGCAAGGAGGTTTTTATTTCTACTTTATTACTTAAGTAATCATACATATTCTTTAAAATATCTCGACATCTATCGGTGCCTAAGTGTCTTATTTGAGAAGGGACTAAAACCAACTCTACCATTTCTGCCTTTTTGCGCAACTCTTCTGCTTTTTCTGAGTCTACTCCATAAACCTTATCCGTTCCTCCAAAGCGAACATAGATAGAATCCACATATTGCACTATTTCCTGAAATAACTGGTTATCAAGGTAACTGGTAAGTTGACCCCCTACTTCTTGAGAAAGGGTAAGTTTACCATCACTAAAAGCTCCAGCTCCTCCCCAACCACACAAAAGAGAACAAGGAGAACATTTCTGGCAGATATTGTTATTCTCTCGCGCCGGACAAGAGCGTCGGCCAATGTTTTTACCTCTGTCCACCACCAAAATTCGCAGGTCACTTTTTTCACTCAACTCTAAAGCAGCAAAGATACCAGCCGGACCTGCACCTACTACAATTACATCATAATTTTCTCTCAACTAACTATCACCATACTTCTTTTTAATTTCTTCTAAAATGTTCAAAGCTACTTCTAAGGCATTGGTGCCTTCTTCTAAACCTACCAGCGGCTTTTCACCATTTCTCACGCACTTAATAAAGTGCTCCAGTTCTAAGCGAAGAGGCTCACCTTTTTGCATAGGAGGCTTCTCCATTAAAAGATAAGGAAAGGAAGAAGAAGTCTTTTTATATACCGCCAATTCCTGTTCCAGATAGTCAATAGAAATAAAAGAGTCTAATTGAGTTACTTCCATTCGGCGAATTTTTTTGCGGGTAATTCTGCTGGCAGTAAGGTTAGCTATACATCCATTGGAAAAAAGGAGCTGAGCATTGGCAATGTCTTCCTCCCGAGAAAAAACTGGGTAGCCAAAAGCATTGATTTTAACCACTTTATCTCTCACTATGCTCATCACAATATCTATATCATGAATCATCAAATCCAGAACTACACCTACATCGGTGTTGCGGCCCCCATAAGGACCCATTCGAGAACAATCGATAAAAATCGGATGGTCTACAATTTTGGAAAGCTCTACCACTGCTGAATTAAAGCGCTCAATGTGCCCTACCTGGAGAACCACTTTCTTTCTGTTAGCCATCTCCATTAGCTCTTTAGCTTCTCTTAAGGAAGTAGTTACTGGCTTCTCTATTAAAATATTTATGCCTTCCTCAATGAATCCACCTGCAATATCCCGATGGATAACCGTGGGAACTACTATACTTACCGCATCCACTTTACCAAAAAGGTCTCGATAATCAAAAAAAGCTGTAGTAGAGTAAAGTTCTGCTACTTCCTTAGCTCTCTCTTTATTAATATCCACTACTCCTACCAGTTCCACACCGGGAAGCTCGGAATAAATCCGGGCATGATGTCTACCCAAATATCCTACTCCTACTACTCCCACTCGCACTGGATCCAAAATTACCACCTCGAATAATAATAAACTAATAGTTTAGAAAAAATTCCCGCACTCCTTCAGCTACGGTGTGCAAATCCTCCTCAGTTAGCTGGGGATGCACAGGTAAAGACAAAACTTCCCGACTCAAATTTTCTGCTACCGGAAAAGAAGATGCAGGCAATAAATCCTGCAAAAAAGGCTGGCGGTGAAGAGGTAGGGGATAATATATTTCACATCCTATCCCCCTATTCCGCAAAAACTGAAGTAATGCATCTCTTTCTTCTTTTACTTTCAAGGTATACTGATGGAAAACAGGTAAAGCGTAAGGAGGAAGATAAGGAAGATCTACAGGGGAAAGGAAAGACAATTCTCGGTTATAAAAAGCAGCATTTTGGCGTCTTTTCTCATTAAATTTCTCTAATTTAGTAAGTTGAACCCGACCCAATGCTCCTCCTATATCCGTAAGACGGAAATTGTATCCCATCATCTCGTGATAATATCTTTTCCTACTCCCATGATTTATAAGCATACGACACTTTTCGGCTAAAAGAGAGTCATTAGTAGTAATCATTCCTCCCTCTCCGGTGGTCATATTTTTAGTAGGATAAAAACTAAAAGCTCCCATATCTCCCCAACTTCCTACTTTCTTATCCTGGCACTTAGCTCCATGAGCCTGAGCACAATCTTCTAAAAGGAAAAGATTATATTTTTTGGTCAAAAAAGTTATTTCCGCCAAATTGCAAGGAAGTCCATAAAGATGGACGGCAATTACTCCCTTAACGTTTTTCTCTGTTTTGAGGATATCTTCCAATTTCTCTGGGTCAAGATTAAAAGTCCTTTCATCTACATCACAAAAAACCGGCACTCCTCCACACTGGAGGATAGAGCTGGCAGTAGCCACAAAGGTAAAAGGAGTGGTAACCACCCGGTCTTTTTCTTTCACTCCCAGAGCTTTTAAAGCCACAAATAAAGCAGTGGTTCCACTGCTTGTAGCTATAGCTTCTTTTACTCCTATATAGTGAGCAAATTCTTCTTCAAATTTTTTAACATTTTCACCCTGAGCTAAAAATCCTGACTCTAAAACCTTATTCACGGCTTGTTTTTCTTCTTCGCCTAAACAAGGTTTACTGAGAGGTATATTAACCATTATTTATTCACCTTCACCTAGAACAAAAAGTTCCTAAATACGTTATGTAGTCTTTAAAATGAGCCTCTACTTCCTCCATAGAATCACCGCCAAATTTATCCCGGTAAGCAGTGGCTAAAACCCAGGATAGCATTGCTTCTCCCACCACCATTGCTCGAGGAACAGCACAGATATCAGAGCGTTCAAAGCGGGCAGGAACGGCTTTTTTCGTCTTTATATCCACACTCATCAAACCTCGCCGAAGAGTAGGAATAGGTTTCATAGCACATCTGGCCCAAATTATATCTCCTGTAGAAATTCCTCCCTCTATTCCTCCGCTTCGGAAAGTCTGGTGATAAAAGGGAAAAGGGGAATGTTGGGGGTCATAAAAAATCTCATCATGGAATTGACTTCCCCGCAGAGTTGCAGAGCGGAAACCTTCTCCTATTTCTACTCCTTTAATCCCCGGAATGCCCATCAAAAAGAAAGCCAATCGGCTATCTAATCGCTCTTGAATTTCACTATAGCTCCCCAGGCCTGGAACTACACCTTGAGCTACCACAACAAAAGTGCCCCCTAAGGTGTCTCCCTCCTCTTTCGCTTTTTCTATAAGTTCTGCCATTTCTTTTTCTTTTACCGGGTCATA
>JARRCQ010000071.1 GCA_029982105.1 Candidatus Atribacteria bacterium
AAATCTCGGATTCGATGGTCCGTATTGTGGAGGAAAACATCCTTTTATGGTGAAGGGAGACTTGGTACTGACCATTCCCAATCTGCATCGCAAGGAGATCAGTGTTGATCTTCTAGTCCGCATATTAAAACAAGCCGGGGTTTCCAGAGAAGATTGGTTTAAAGCTTATCAGTAGAGCTACGTTTTAATCTGGTAGAGGAAAAGATTTTGAGTAAAAACCACTTTCATTCCTCAACGGCAGAGGAGAAAATTGTGGTTGAGAAAAGAGAACAAGCTACCGCAGTTTGGCATAGCCTTTTTGATTATTATAATCAGGATAGAAAAATTAGAACGGTTCCCAAAATTTTAGTTAAACTATATGCTTAATTTCCTGGGCCGGCAGAGTGGCGGAAACCTTTTAAGGAGGTGATAGAAAATGCCTAAGGTATCTACAGATATACCTGATGATTTGTATGAGAAAATTGAAGAAGAGGTACGACTTGGTATGTTTAATGATGTATCTGAGGCGATAAACGCTGCTCTCCGAAAAGCGTATGCTGAGAAAAGCAGATCCTATCTAAGATGGTTAGCAAAAAAAGAAGGGATATCTGAGGACTCAATGGTTGAAGAACTTAAAAAAATAAGAGAATGAGATATAAAGTATTTCTGGATACCAACATTCTTTTGTCAGGTATTTTCTTTGAAGGTAATGAGGCTAAGCTACTGAATATTATGGAAGTTGACCTGATAACAAGTGAAGATGTGGTTTGTGAGCTAAAAATAGTAGCTAAAAAGAAGCTTAAATCCCTGGGAAAACGCCCCCTGGAAATTGCATTATTAGAAATAGACAAAGCATTGTATGACGTAGAGGTTTTACCCCGAGATGTATATAAAGACAAACTTCCAGAGGCAAAAAGATTGATAGCCCACGAAAAAGATGTTCCAATACTGGCTGCAGCGCTTTATGCAGATGTAGATTACCTGCTAACGGGCGACTCTCACTTTTTTACAGATGAGATTAAGGCAATAATTAAGGTCGGAACCACAAGAGAGTTTTTAGATGAAATTGGGAAATAAAAGACGACCGGTGCCTTTTAGCAATATCCTCTTATTACCTTCTTTCGCTTTCTTCTGTCATTTCCGAAATCTTCTATTGAGAATCCACCGAGGAAGACGCCCTTTCTTCCTCAGTAGTCTTTGCTCTTTTACTTTTCTTTTGATTTTTCCAGGGGGTTATGAGGGGGAATATTCCCCCTCATAGTCTGGACCCCTCGCAAATACATTCAGGGGCTTTCTTTTCCGTCATTCCCGAAATTTGTTATCGGGAATCCAAAAGTTTTTGTCCTTAAATAATTTAGACCCCTGATAAATACATTCAGGGGTGACGAAGGGAGTGATAGAACCATTTAAAGAAGAGAAAAGAGGACAAACTACTGCAGTTTGACAGAGGGAAACCTTTTAAGGAGGTGGGTTATGATAGATACGGTTGCAGACTTACCGGAAGAGCGGCTCCAGGAGGTTTTAGATTTTATCGACTTTCTAAAGACTCGAGAAGAGGCAGGAGGAGAAGACCCTATCCTGAAAGTAGCTGGTTGTCTCTCCGGTAACTCCATCTCAGCCGAGGAAATTGAAGAAGAGCTTTACGGTAAGGAGTCATCCTGATGCCTGATGCAGTCTTTATCGACACCTGGGCTGGTTAGCGTTAGGGCATCGCCGAGATACTCGACATCAGGAGGTTAAAGCATTTTATCAATCCTTACGAGAAAAAGGCATACTTTGCTACACTACAGACTATGTTCTTGACGAAACGATCACGCTTCTTCCAAGATAAACCAAAGATATCTTTCAGTGACCTTACCTCTATGGCTGTTATGGAAGAAAAGGGGATAGAAAGTATATTGACGGAAACATTCAGGGATGATAAAAGAGAAGAGGGTTATTCCCACTTATAATTCAAACCCTTCTTTGGCAAGCAACTCCATCACAAATGTTTTAACCTTTTCTGCAAGTTTAACCGCCTCTTGAGCCTCTTTTATGGGTGGGAAAAGTTCTTCTCCAGGGTAGCGCATCACCACAGCATAGGAAGTAAGAAGAGGTATATCAGTATTCAATAATATCTTGAATTGTACATTAACTTCTGGGCATCGGTAAATCAACTCAGCAACGTTGTGAGTACGGGGAATTTCCTGGCGATAGAAAATGAGATAAGCCTTAAGATATTTCTCGGCACATTGCTCGCTGTGAAAACAGATAGCGTCGGTAGCAGGTTCTTCTGAAGCCAGCTCGTCTTTGGCTACTTTAAGATCACTTTCTGCTTTTAGAATCCAATCTCTGACGCTTTTCAAGCTCACAAAACAATGTTCTCCTTTGCTGCATAATAGGCAATATGTCCTACATCATTCTTGCACTCATCAAACTGACTTTCTGAAAGGATAAGTACATCAGCCGGCAAGCGTTCCTGAACTAGGCGTACTCCAATGCGAGCTTCCAAGCGGAGTCGTAAAGCTCGTTCAGGCAATCTATCTACAATTATCAAAAAATCCCAGTCACTATCCGGACGAGCTCTACCTTGCGCCCGGCTCCCAAAAAGCAGCAACTGGCGTAAATTTAAACCCGCTTTTTCCACTTCTTCTTGAATGATAGTTTTTGCTTTCAAAAGGGCTTTCTTCATAACTCACCACACCTAGGGAAGGACTTAATGCTCTTCCTGTTTACAACTACTCTATTTTAGCATACCAGAAAATGTACCTGATAACCACTGGAAAAAAGGGGGTTCTACGTCAATAAGTGTGAAACTTTAACCTCATAACCTGGATTAGTAGCTAATATTCTCATCCGGAAGTTATCCATATTACGATAGCCATAAGCCACCCTCTTTATAGTTTTAATCCGGTTATTGTTCTCTTCAGTAAATCCATTGGTTATAGGGTAGTCAAAATAATTTAATATCTCCTCTCGCCAATTGGCAATGGTAGAGAGAAGAGCTTTAAATTCAGGTAAACCAGTACCAGATATTTTCTCCTCTAATAATCTCAGTCCTTCCTTGCCCCTTGACAGAGTATCTGGCAGTTAGAGGACATTTTGGTCTGGCAACTGCAGGACAAAATAGCTTGGTAGAAACAGACAGGAGAGGGGAAGCGCCGTAAATTGTCTTTGGGGGTTAGCTTAACATTTACAAAAATGAAGGGGAGAAATAGAATAAATAGTGGATAAAAAATAACTAAAAAGGAGATTAAAATGCAAATAGAAGAAATTAAAGAGTGGAAGAAAAAGGTAGAAGACCACTTAGAAATGGAAATTAAAGAGAAAAAAGAATTTCCCCCAGAAAGTATTCCTCAGGAAGAAGAAGAGTTACAGCGGTTTTTAGCCCGTCACATTGACTGCACTATGCTTAATCCCCACGCTACGCTAAAAGAGGTAGGAGATGTCTGTAAGGAGGCTAAAGAGTGGGGTTTTTGGGAAGTAATTGTTAATCCTTTTTATGTTCCTACCTGTGTTCAATTTCTGGGAGGCACCAAGATAATTGTGGGAGTGGCAGTGGGTTTTCCCTTGGGACAGAACAAGCCAGAAATAAAGGCTCGAGAAGCTCGATTAGCTTTTCAGGAGGGAGCCAGAGAAGCGGATATGGTAATAAACTTAGGAGCGCTCAAAAATGGCGATTGGAAGTTGGTTTATCAGGATATCCGGGGAGTGGTAGAAGAAGTGTTTCCAAGGATGGTAAAAGTGGTTCTGGAAAATTGCTATCTATCTATGGAAGAGAAAGTGGTAGGATGTTTAATTGCTCAAGCTGCCGGAGCTCGTTTTGTAAAAACTTCTACTGGCTTTGGCTCTGGTGGTGCCACAGTTGAAGATGTGGAGCTTATGCGGCAAGTGGTGGGAGAAAGTATGGGGGTAAAAGCGGCAGGTGGTATTCGCTCCCGAGAAATAGCTTTGCAGATGATTAAGGCCGGCGCCAACCGTCTGGGAACTTCGAGCGGAGTAAGGATTATGAAGGGCGAATGACTACTAAGTCCTTCCTTATTTTTTGATTGATTTCTTCTTGCCACTGTTGTAGCAGAGAGAGAGGATAAGGAGCAATTTTTTGAGCTTGGGGGTCTAAAGTTTTAAAAGGATTGAAATTCTGCCAGTACCAGACAGAGGCGTTTTTTAGAATTTCTGCCATTTCCCAAAGAGTTTCCATCTGATGAAAAGGAGGGAAAATGGTGGTTCTAAACTCTACTTTCTCCGGGAATTTTAAAGCTTCTTGCACCACTTCTCTAACCGATTGTATCTCTTTTTCTCCTTGCACGAGATGGTACAAATAGAAAGGCACCTTGTAATCAATACCCCACAAGTCCACTATTTCTTTAAAAGCTAAAAAGGAAGTGTAGTTACTCCCGTTGGTATCCACTTTGACTTTAAATCCTTGCTCTTTAACTTTGATAAGAAAAGGGAGGAGTTCCTCCTTCCACAGAAGTGGTTCTCCTCCTGTAATACACACTGCATCTATCAAACCTTTTCTCTCTTTTAGATACTGAAGTACCTCTTCTTCCTTTATCTCCGGGAAAATTTGCGGATTTTCCACTAATTCCGGGTTATGGCAATAAGGACAACGAAAATTGCACCCAGCAGTGAACAACACTGTAGCTATGTTTCCCGGATATTCTATATAACTTACTTTCTGCCAGCCTCGAAACATTTCTTTAAGAAAGCGCGTATTCTTTGCGCTCTTTGAATTCTTCTTGCTTTCCTTTGTTCCATCTCTGAATGGGTCGATAATAACCTACCACTCGAGAATAAACTTCTGTTTCTGCTCCGCACTCTGGACAATTGAATTTCTTGCCTCTTATATATCCATGATTTGGACAGACGGAGAAAGTAGGAGTGATGGTAAGGTAGGGAATAGGATAACGCTCGAAAGCCCTCTTGATGAATAATTTTACCGCTTCAGGATGGGGCATTTCAGGGAGAAAGGCATGGAATACTGTTCCTCCAGTGTATAAAACTTGCAAATCTTTTTGATGCTCCAGAGCTTCAAAGGGGTCATCAGTATAACTAACGGGTAAGTTAGTGCTATTGGTGTAGAAAGGTTCTTCTTCTCCTGCAGTTATAATATGAGGGAAATCCCGGCGGTCATGTCGAGCTAAACGGTAGCTGGCCCCTTCTGCTGGGGTGGCTTCTAAGTTGTAAAGATTGCCAGTTTCTTCTTGAAAATCGGCTAATTTGTTTCTCATAAAATTCAACACCTTTACAGCAAACTCTTTTCCTTCTCTTTCGGCAATAGATACTCCCAAAAAGTTGAGACAGGCTTCATTCATCCCCACTAAACCTATAGTAGAAAAATGATTGCGAAAAGTACCTAAATAACGACGGGTATAAGGTAAAAGTCCATTTTTCAGGTTTCTTTCTACTACTTTTCTTTTTATTTCTAAAGCAGTTTTAGCAACATTCATTACCCTGTCCAGACGAGCAAAAAACTCTTCTTCGGTTTTGCTTAAGAAAGCAAGACGGGGGAGGTTGATGGTCACGACCCCAATAGAGCCGGTTTTATCTGCAGAGCCAAAAAGTCCTCCACAACGATTGCGCAAAGTCCGCAAATCCAACTGTAGTCGGCAACACATAGAACGGACATCGCCGGGCTTCAGGGAGCTGGATATGAAATTTTGAAAATAAGGAACGCCATATTTAGCAGTAAGCTCCCAGAGTAATCGGGCATTTTCTGAATCCCAGGGAAAATCAGAAGTAATGTTATAAGTAGGAATGGGAAAAGAAAACACTCTTCCTTCGTAATCTCCTTCTAACATCACTTCGATAAAAGCTCGATTAACCATATTCATTTCTTCCTGATAGTCACCGTAAGTTCCCAAATCTGGTCTTTCTTCTCCTCCTATTATCACCGGGCGGTCTTTTAAATCTTCAGGGACTACCCAATCGAAGGAAAAATTCAGAAAGGGAGCTTGGCTTCCCCAGCGGGAAGGAACATTCATAGCAAACACCATCTGCTGAATTAGCTGTTTGGTAGCTCGATAATTGAGATTGTCGTAGCGCACAAAGGGAGCAAGATAGGTATCTACAGAATTAAAAGCCTGAGCACCGGCAAACTCCATCTGCATAGTACCTAAGAAGTTGACCATCTGCCCGGTGAGAGCAGAAAAATGACGAGCTGGGCCAGCGGCTATTTTATCTTTTACTCCTCCAAAACCTTCTCGGATAAGCTCTTCTAATGACCAACCTGCGCAGTAAGCAGTTATTCCATAAGAGAGGTCGTGAATATGAATATCGCCACGCACGTGAGCCTCTTTTACTTCATCGGGATATATCTGGTTCAAGGTGTAGTGAGCCATAACTGAGCCGGCTACGTGAAGAACCAGCCCGGGATAAGAATAGGTGGTGTTAGAATTTTCTTGCGTTCTCCAATCTACTTGAATGAGATAATCCTGAACTATTTTTTCTACATTTACTGCTACCTGAAGAGCTTCTCTGGCCTCTTGTCTCTTGCGCCGATAAAGAATATAAGCTTTGGCCACTTTGGCAAAGCCATTTTCAATCAGAGTTTCTTCCACTATATCCTGGATAGCTTCGATGTCGACGGTAGTGTCAGTACCAAACTTATAAAACAGTTTTTCAGTAACGTTATAGCTTAACTCCTCAGGGATGATGGTGTTCTCCTCTCCTACAGCTTGAAAGGCTTTGTAAATGGCTCGCTCGATCCTTTGCCTATCAAAGGGAACTATCCTTCCGTCCCTTTTCCGTACTTCTTTGGGTGATAATTCAATCTTTTCTTTCATTAACCTCTCTCCTTTCCGAGGCATTTTTCCCTTGATTTAAAGTAGAAAGTAATTCTACAAACTGATCAATCTCTCGAAACTCCCGATAGACTGAGGCAAAACGAACATAAGCCACTTGGTCTACTTCTCTTAGTTTTTCCATCACTTTTTCTCCGATGCGGGAAGTAGGAATCTCTTCGTAACCTTCATCTCGTAGCTCTTTTTCTATTTCTCCAGCTAAAGATTCTAAGACTTCCATAGCTACCGGTCTTTTTTCACAGGCTTTGAGCATCCCTTGTAAAATTTTTTGCCGATTGAATAACTCTCTTTCCCCACTCTTTTTGATTACTCGAAGAGGTTCTTGCTCATAACGCTCGTAGGTGGTAAACCGCCGCTGGCAGCGAGGACATTCTCTTCTCCGGCGCACTGCTGCTCCACCTTCTACTATTCGGGAATCAATAACTCGAGAATCTTCTTCTCCACAATAAGGACAATGCATAATTACCCAACATATTGAAAAATTATTGTCAACAACCACTATATATAGTATACAGATTTTAATTTTAATTGCAAGAGGTAATAGCGAATTAAGAAAAATATTTTTAAAATAGAAAAAGAAGGTAATAGAGGGTAGCTCAAGACCTATAAAGATAGTATTTTTCAAACCGACTCAACGCTCATTGACACCAAAAGGTATAAAATATAAAATAAATAGGGGTTAAAAATTCTTATATTTGCGCCCGTAGCTCAATCGGATAGAGCGACGGCCTCCGGAGCCGTAGGCTGGAGGTTCAAATCCTCTCGGGCGCGCCAGAAGTGCGTTTGCTCTTTTCTCTTTCGTATTCTCTTATCTTGTCTCTGTCAGCTTGCAAGAGGGGAAAGAAGATTTCCCCCTTAACTACTCCCCCAGGAGCTTCTTCGTTAA
>JARRCQ010000072.1 GCA_029982105.1 Candidatus Atribacteria bacterium
GGGGTTATAAGGGGGGTTACCCCCTTATAGTTTATTATTATGTATTAGGCAAGCTCACGATGACGGTCAATTATAATGAGTTTTGCGGTTAACTATAATTGAATTCAATAAATTTATAAAAGGAGGGGAAACTAAAAATATGAAGAAATATATTTTCCTTGGTTTAACCATCATAATTTTTAATTTTACCCTGACATTGTATGCCCAGGAAATGTCATCGCTCCAAGAAATTCCGAAGGGTTATGTTTTCTACCAGTATCAATATGCCTACCTGGACATTTCCCTGATTTATCCCGAAGACTGGATCAACTACTCCTCCCAGGAGCGGGGAGTGTTAATTGACACCCCGGACTCCAAAGGTTCAATTATGATTTTGGGCACCCCTCTTTTCGGAGAAGAATATACTTTAGAAAAACTATGGGCGGAAAATATGGAAAATCTTAAGTTAGCTGGGGCAACATTCCAGGAATCTGTTCCCGATACCCTTTCCGGATATCCAGCCATCAAAGCTCTATATACTATCAAAATTGGCGAAGATATTCATCAATATATCTGTTACAGTTCCATTATCGGAGACCTGTTTTACACTTTTAGCTTTCATGCCCCAGTCAATGATTTTGAAAAATACCGGGAAGAAGTGCTTACCATTGTCCGTTCCGTATCTATCAAAAATAGAGAATAACAAACTAACAAAGACTTTAGAGTACCAAATTCACCTTTGTCATGAGTTGCTTTTTGGTGGTTATGAGTGACTCTGCCCCCCATTATCTGGGTGATGATCTCGTCTTTAGGGTTTTTTAAGCAATTTTTATCCCAAAAGGAATAAAAAATTCCCTTACTGTTTTAACTATCTAACGTCGTTTTAACGTGAAAATTAAAGGAGGAATAACCTTGAAAAAATGGTTGTTGATAATTCTTGTTCCAATCGCTCTTATAGTGATTCTACTCCTTTATCCGAAGCTGAGTCTTAGGAAATCTGATTATTTCCTCGTTGAATCTCGGGATCTTTTTGAGACGCTTATTGCCTCGGGAAGAATTGAGTTTTCTGAGAAAGTGGAAATGTCTTTCCCGACACCGGGTGTTATCCAGGCTATATCTGTTGTTGAAGGACAAAAAGTCGAAAAAGGAGAGCAGTTACTGGGTTTAGAAAACGCTTCGGAAATAAACCAGCTGCAACTGGCGCAAAACGATCTTGAGCTAGAAAAAATTAACTTTCGTAAAATCATCGAGTATGAGCAACATATCGCTCAAGAGGAATATCGCCGAGCTGAAATTGAGGAAGAGGCTTCTCGGGATGAATATCAACAGGCACAGCGCCTGTTCCAGGTAGGAAGCATCCCCGAAGAAGAATTAAAAAGCGCCCAAAGAAAGTGGAAAATAGACCAATCTTTGAAAAATTCTGCCCGCAAGAAACTGGAAAATATTCAGGAAAATGGCATTGGTTATCTAGAAGTCAAAAAACAGGTGGAACGAGCAAAATTAAGCCTTATTCAAGCTGAGATCGACCTCCAAAAAAGATCACTTTTTGCCCCTTTTAATGCTATGGTTATTTCTCTGGAAAAAACCTCTGGTGAATTTGTTCAACCCGGCGAGACGGTGATGGTATTGGGCAAAAATCCTTTTCAAGTTGTGGCTCTTGTAGATGAACGAGAATATAAAAAACTCCAAGTGGGTATGAAGGCGTTTATCAATGAGCAAGTCCACTCAGAAGGAAATACTTTTCTTGCCTCTGTGAGTCGAATTTCTCCTGTGGTTGATCCAACTCAAGGAACCGTGGAGGTAAATCTCCTCCTAAAGGAAGTTCCTCCCCACGTAAAACCGTATGCAACAATAAATGTAGAAATTATACTTCGAGAAGAAAAAGGAGCCCTGACCTTTCCCCGGAGTTACTTGACCAGTTATGGTGAGCAGACAGCAGTTTGGATTGAAAAGGAAGGGAAGGCTCATTTGCTCCCCCTTCATAACGTTGTATATGTCGATAATTGGGTAAAGACCGAAGAAATTTCCCTGGGAACAGCAATTCTCGCTTCCCATCAGCTACGAGAAGGTCAACGGATAATTCTGGGAGAAAGGAGAAAAGACTGAAATGTTTCGCTTTGCCCTCCGTATGGCTTGGCGTTTTCTCATCACTTCCCGCTCTCAAATGCTATTGGTTATTCTCGGTATCACTGTAGGAGTATCCATTCAAATTTTTCTGTCTTCCCTGATTTCTGGCTTACAAGCAGACCTCATTCAGCAAACCGTGGGTGATGCCCCTCACATCATTATCGCTCCCGAGGACCGTACTCCTTCGTCTTTCTTGCTTTCCCAAGGAAATTTGGTTGTTCCTCTCTTGGCAAGTCCAGTAAAAGAAGAATCAAAAATCTTATCTTGGCAACCAATTCAGAAACAACTCTTGCAACGTCAAGACATCCGAGTTTCCTCACCCTTAGTAGAAGGCTCGGGAATAGTCCAAAAAGAAGACCTGAAAAAGAACGTCATTCTTAAAGGAGTTTTTCTGAATTACGCAGACCTCATTTACAAACTAAAGGAACGAACTAGGGAAGGAATTACTCAAATCGGTGGCAACAATATATTAGTAGGAAAAGAGCTTGCCAGTGATTTACGCCTTAACCCCGGCGACACTATCAGTATTGTTATGCCTTCTGGAAAACAGGGAAGGTTTATAGTCAGTGGAATATTCGACTTAGAAAATAAAGCCACAAACTCTTCCTGGATTTTTATGGACCTTCCTACTGCCCAAACCTTGCTCGATAAAGAGGGTGCCATTTCAATTATTGAAATTCAGATAGATCAAGTATTCCAGTCAGAAAACATTGCCCAAAAGCTCAAGCAAGAATTTACCCAATATAACATCGAAACTTGGCAAACCCGCAATCAACAACTCCTCAGTGCTCTACGCAGTCAAAGCCTTTCTTCCTATATGATTCAATTTTTCGTGCTTTTAGCAGTCACCCTGGGCATTGCCAGTGTTTTGGTGGTTTCAGTTACTCAGAAAATCAGAGAAATTGGTATTTTGAAAGCTATTGGAACAACCAACACCGGCGTAAGCCTCATCTTCCTTATGCAGGGAGCAATTCTGGGTGTTTTTGGTTCCTCCTTAGGTGTTCTTTCTGGTTTTCTCCTAATTCGTCTTTTTCAGCAAGTGGCACAAGCAAGTGGTGGTGCTATTAGCTTTTCCATCGACGTGAATCTTTTTTCCCTCTTATTAATACTCACCATTTCTATAATAGCCAGTATCTTAGCCGCTATTTCCCCCGCTCGGCAGGCCACAAAACTCGTTCCCATCGAGGTAATCCGAAATGGATAATCTTCCCCTAATAGAATTGAGCAAAGTGAATAAGATTTATGGGAAATTGGTGAAATCTCAGATTCTTTTTGATATTACTATGACTGTTCCCTCAGGGCAGTTCCTGGTGCTCATTGGTCCTTCTGGTTCGGGCAAAAGTACTCTCTTAAACATTATTGGTGCCTTAGATCGACCTACCACGGGCGAGGTCTTCATTCAGGGGAAGAATCTCGGAAAATTTTCCGATGAAGAACTGGCTCGCTTCCGGAATCAGTTTATAGGGTTCATTTTCCAATTCCATTACCTTCTTCCCGAGTTTAATGCCCTCGAAAATGTCCTTGTCTCTTACTGGATTCATTCCCTTAAACCCAGCAAAGAAATCTTGGAAAGAGCTATGTACCTTCTAGAACAGGTAGGCTTGAAGGATTCCGTTAGAAAGAGAATTAATCTTCTTTCTGGTGGCCAACAACAACGGGTGGCTATTGCCAGAGCTCTTTTGAATTCTCCTCAGCTGATTTTAGCTGATGAACCAACCGGGGCTTTAGACACCAAAACTGGGGAGCAGGTTTTAGAACTTTTAGCTCAGATCAGACAGGAATCTAAAATGACTATGATCATGGTAACACATAATCGGGAGGTAGCTTTACGGGCAGACCGGATCATTGAACTCATCGACGGAAAACTCTGTAAGGAGGTATATCCAAAAACAGTTGGTTTACACGAAACCATTAAAATCCTGGAGTCTCACAGCTGCAATCTAGAAGATGCAGAAAGTTCTCTATCCTAAAAACAAAATAAAAAGGGCGATATGCTATTCTACAGGCCCCCCAAACTAACTCCAATTTTTATTAGGATTGATATAACTACATATTCTTCATTCTGAAAAACTTTTCACCCAGTCCGGCTGTGGTGGAGGATTAGTGTTTAATATTTCTCTCCAGGCTTCATCAGTTAACCGCTCATCCATAGGCTGCTTAAATTCATAATAACTGAAAACCGGCCCGACTCCCAAAATGATATGCCCCTGAGGCAATTTATAGGCCACAACTGCTGTTTTTATAAAGCCGGTGCCTTCTTCTAAAACTTTTCCGGTATTTCCCTCAGTATGGACATCGGTAACTAAAACAGTCTGGAAGGCTTCCGGCTCTATATCTCCTCCCGATATAATGCCGATTAAATCCTTAGAGATAGTGCCGAAATTTTCGATAAAATCATAATCTTCTTCATCTAAGGGCACATTTTCTAATTCTCTTTTGGAAATATCCAGTAACCTGGTAAGTATCTCGGCAAACCTATTCAGACCTGCCTCAATCATCAGGTTTTCCATTTCCTCCGGTGGAATTAAATCCTTAAATCCGGTCAGTGTCATCTGAGTTAAGTTCAAAAGACGAGTATAGAATTCGGGCACTGGTTCAACATAGCCTACCACAGGAGGCTCAAACGCTCCTCCCCTTTCGGCCATGGTATAGCTCTGTTTCACATACAATATAGTGTCATGTCTTAGCTGAGACCAAGAAGCAAGTGTGGTATAGAGTTCTTTATCCTGCCAGGGAGGGGTCTGCATAAAAGTGGGGTAACCCTCCCCAAACTCGGTATGCAATGATTTCAACACATAAAGCCAGTTTAGGTAAAGGTTACCAAACCAATCTTCCGCCTCAAAAGAATCGATATAATCTTTCAGTTGGGAAAATACCTTTTCATAATCGCTATAGTGGGTATCACCAGAATTCTCTAAAATATCCCAGGCCCTTTGCGAACCCAGTAAAGCCATTAAATCCAATCCTCGAGGAAACCCTCGAACTTCTCTTTCTGCCGGAGGGGGACAGGATGCGACATCAGTCTTTACCCAGGTAAAGGGCCGGTTATTCCTGAATTCTTCATAATTATCATTCCAGGTAAAAGTAAAAGGTTTTTCCTCAGTAGGGAGAGAAAGTTTTGGACCATTATACTCTCCACTATAAGGAGAGACAATTTCAGAGAATAGCCAGGAATCCAGGGTAAACCTCTGACCCAGCAAACGGAATCCCTTGGTCTGAGATAGAAGACCCCTGGCCTCTTTTTGCAACTCCTGAATATCTTCCTCATCGAGAGGAGGACAGGGCATCAGCAACTCACAAGCACCCAACCCACTGTATATTTTGGGATTATAGGGGAGTTTTCTCACCGCTTCTTTTAACTGGTCATATTTTTCAACCAATTTATCTATATTAACCACTCCTTCTTCTACTCCTACCTTCTGAAGTACTTCGGCATATTCGTAAGGTCCTAAATCATCGGAGAAACCTACCAGAAAAGAAGTAATAGCATAAACTCTATCCCAACGTTCCTGAAGTTCTGGGTTGTTGATAAATTTTTCGGCTAACAAAAATGCTTGCAGTGTCTGAATCCGGGCATCGTAATCAGAAATAATTCCTTCTATCCGACCACTGCAGAGAGATTCTCCTGGTGATAAAGAAGGAGAACCTTCTATTAAGGCCGTCATTCTGCCATACCACATGAGCACTTTAAAATAATTTTTCAACCTTTCTGATTTAGTATAGTGTCCCCGGGGAACATACTGAGAATAATCTTCCTGATAGATAAAGATGGGAGAATATTCCCAACTCTGGTGTGCTTCTATTAACTTTATCTCCGACTGCACTAACTCTTTAACTACTTCGGGAACTTCAAAATGGTAACGCTCAAATTCTGCCTCACTGAAATATTGATAACTGGCCTTCTCTCCATAAACATCTTTCACGCCAGCTATCATTAGTTCACAGTATTCCGGATCCATCTCTGGAGAACAGTATTCTTCTTTTAAGATTTCATCACTGATTACCTGATTTTTCTCGGGCTTTAAAAGTTCCAAGGCTACAGAAAGATAAGCCATATTTCTTCGGGCTGCTTCTTTTAAATCACCTTCGGACTGGACATAGTCTTTTTGTGATGCTTCAAACAATTCTCGGCTGATAGCCCAGATATCCTGATAAAAAAGGTCTCTTTCCATTCGCATCAGTGTGGTATCAAAAAAGATATGGTAATAATGCAAAAGAGAATCGGAGGTAACGAAAATTGGTACATCAATATTTTTTAATGCTTCATAATAAGCAACGAAATCATCTTTAGGACTTGCTGCCTCCCAGGAAGGAGGAAGATCAATTTCCTGTTCTCCTATATTAAGGGGAGTGGGGATAACCACAAAAGCATTTTTCTGCAATAACTCTACTGCAGCAGAACTTAAGGGAATCTTTCCCCTTACATCCTCAAAATTAGTAACATCAGAGATAGCTAAAGGCAAAGAATGGCCGGGAATAGCAGGATAGAATGCAGTTTCCTTTACCATAAAATCTTTCGGATTGACCAATTGCTTACCGACATTGATTTCAGCAAAGGCATTGTTTACCAAGGAAAGAAATAGCAAAACTATCAGGGTAATTACTAAATTATTTAGAAAACGGCCTCTTTTTACTTCCTTCACTTTTGACCCCTCCTTATGTTTTCAATTTATCTTTTTATCTCTATTATACCCCTCTTTATATCTTCTCCTAACTTTTTATCAGACTTCTCAGATAAGTCACTAAGAAATTTTTCTGCTTCGCCTTTACTCATCAAGATCGGCTGACCTAAGCGATGCTGGATGGGAAAAAGATAACAGGTAGCTTTATCAGGCTCAACAGCTAATCCTACTATCAGTCCCTTCTGAGTTTCAGGTATATTCTGCCGGTCAAAGATAAAGTTACCCAGGGAATAAAATACCGGTTTGCCCTGTATCAATTCTATTTCCTGTACCACATGGGGATGATGTCCCACAACGATATTCGCTCCCGCAGCCATCATTCGCCGAGCCAGCTCCCGCTGGGATGACGAACTTTTTAATTGGTATTCTTTTCCCCAGTGTATGCTTACAATTATAAATTTACCCGGGTTGTCTATTTTGGCTACCCTTATTTCTTTAATGATTTCCTCCTCCCTATGGATAAATGGCAACACCAGATTAAAAGCCAGAAAAACGGAGTGTTCAGTAGAGAAATAGGGATTTGACTCATTCTGATAGCTATATAAAGGATTACCAATATAGTGAATCTGATATTTATCCAGCCAATCCCTGGTCTCCTGCAGGCCTTCTACTCCTCTGTCTGTAACATGATTATTGGCTAATGATACGAGATTAATCTTACTCCAGGCAACCCCCGCGAGAACCCGGGGAGGAAAGGCAAATCGCAGCTTATCATCTGAAAATTCCGATGGTTTTTCCCCAACGGGACCTTCTAAGTTTGCAAAAACAACATCAACGCCTCTCAGTAATTGCCCAATTATTTGAAAAGATCGGAA
>JARRCQ010000073.1 GCA_029982105.1 Candidatus Atribacteria bacterium
AAACCTTGCACAAAATGCTTTTTCCACGTCGCCTAAATCAAATGTCCAACTGATTACCGTGGTTTTTTGAAGAAGAAACACGATGCTTGTCCTTCAACCCTCCTAAGTCCTTAGAAATTGAAACGGCTGTCTCCTTAAGAGAAGCAAGAAGTACAGGAATCTTTTCCGGAGAAAAACTCTTAAAAAAGCCCGAAATACTTAAGGCAGCCACCACATGTCCTCCAAAGCTAAATATCGGCACTCCTATGCAAACTATACCCTCCTCGTTCTCCTGGTTATCAATCGCATAGCCCCTTTTTCTGACATCTAACAACTCTTTCTCAAGCTCAGAAGGAGAAACTATAGTGTTTTGAGTCCGAGGTGTCAGCCTAACTTCTCTAACGTAACGATCAACTTCTTCTTTGGAAGAATAAGCTAAAAGAACTTTTCCCAAGGCAGTACAGTATAAAGGAATTCTCATTCCCACCCTGGAACGCATCTGGAGAGTTCTTGGTCCTTCAACTTTATCTATATAAATAGCTTCATATCCATCCCTTACTGCCAAGTGAACTGTCTGGTTAACTGCATTCACAAGTTTTACGAGATAAGGGTGAGCAATCTCTCTCAGGTCAAATCCGTTAAGCACATAACTCCCCAGTTCTACTAATTTAATTCCTGGTCTATATCGACCATCGGAAGTTTTAGAAATATAACCATGATTCAGAAAAGTACTCAAATACCTATAGACAGTAGAAGGGTGAAGCTCTACAACCTGAGAAATTTCTTTAATACTCAAACCATTCTGACCCTTGAAAATCACGGTTTCAAGGATTTTTATAGCATGTTCTAAGGAACTTATTGAACTCTTAAGAGGCATTATCGGTTTACTTTTCTTAGAATAGAAGAATTTACCAAAGACTCAACAAAACAACGTTCAAAAACCGGCATATCTCCTACAACACCCATTTTTAAAGCAGCCATGGCATTACCCCACAGAGCAGCTCTTTCAATATTGTTTTCTTTAAGATAACCATACAAAAATCCGGCAACAAAAGCATCTCCTGCCCCTATCCTATCCACTATTTCGGTAGGAAAACTAGGTTGATGTACCAAAAAATCCTTGCTCGCCACGAAACACCCTTTTTCGCCAGCGGTTAACACGTATACTTTGTCTTTTCCATAATTTGATTGAAGAAAAATTAATTCCCTTTCGGGATTTCCAATCTTTAGACCAAAAATTACCCGAAAGTCTTCTTCTTTGATAAAGAATATATCAATGAACTCTGCTGCCCAATCTGTAAATTTACGGCAATCCAAAGGATTCCACAGCTTACTACGATAATTGACATCGAAAGAAACCTTTAGACTTGCAGGTTTAAGCATGAGCAACTTTCTTACATTTGTATTGCAAATAGAACTAAGAGGAGGAGTAATACCAGTAAGATGCAAAAGGGAGCTTTGAGTAAGTAATGAAAAATCCTCTTCCGTTAATTCAAAATAAGAAAAGGCAGAATCTCTTCTATCGTAGATAACTTCTGCTCCTTCTATGCGATGAGCAAACTCCAAAAAATAAAACCCCATCCTCCCTTCTTCTAAAAACTTTAAGTAATCAGTTCCTATTCCGAATCTCCGCAACTCTTGAAAAACCCTTTGTCCCAAGAAATTATCAGGCAAGGCTCCCAATAATTGAGTTTTTAACCCCAAAAGGGAACATCCAGCCAAAACATTAACCTCTGCTCCTCCAATTTCTACTTCCCAAAAATTGCTTTTCAAAAAGGTCTTAAACCTCTCTGGAGTCAAACGAATCAAAGGTTCTCCATAACCCAAAACATCAACTTGCATAAACGTTACCTACCATCCTTTAAGTGTTAAGTGTTATATTAAGCCCGACCATACTTTTTGAAAACTTCTTCAAAGGGTATTCCTTTAGCCAAATCTTCCCTTGATTTTTGCTCCGCCTCCTCAACTTTTTCAGCTTCTATTAACACTTCCTCAGTAATTTCCTGAGGAACAACTACCACACCATCACAATCTCCAACTATAAAATCACCTGGACGAATCCGCACCTGTGCTTGAAGCTGCCCCGTAATAGAAATAGGTACTTGAACATCCTTTATGACCCAACGTCCGTTCGACTCAATGTGAGAAGTATATCGGACAAACACTGGCCAATCTGGTATTTCTAAAAGACCCATTCGATCCCGGATACCTCCATCTATTAAAATTCCCCGGGCTCCATGCTGCTTTAAACACCAGCTAGTCATTTCACCAAAACATCCCAAGCCTTCTGAACCCCTTTCCGGATTTACCACAACCACACACCCATCAAAGATAGCCTGATAAACCTTCTCAAAGTTACGTCTATTAACTTCTTCATCAAGTTTCTCCGGATATCTATGACCCTGTACAGTAAAAGCTATCCCAGCAATTCTCATGTCTTCTCTTAAAGGCTTAATATCCAAGCTCAAAGTTTGAAAAGGATAACCCATTCTATCAAGTACGTCGTATACATTTGCACTACGAATCTTTTGAAATCTATCAACTATCTCCAAAATATTAAATTTATATCTGAATTCAACCATTCAAGTTTGCCCTCCTAATTCAAAAATTAAGTTCCTTGACAGAGAACAACTCCGACAAAGTTGTTTCCTACCAAAAATTTCTATAAAGCTCTCTCAGTTCTTAAAGAAATTTTTTTCCTCCACTAAATGTTCTTTCACCACTACCTCATTAATCTCAAGACCAATCCCTGGTCTTTCAGGAAGGTTGATGTAGCCATCTCTGATTAGCGGCTTAAAATCACTTATTACCATATCCTCCCACCATTCCACCTCATGAGCATGAAATTCAATAGTCAAAAAGTTTGGCATGGCAGCACAAAGATGAGCAGCTGCTATAGTCCCCACAGGACTCGAAACGTTATGGGGAGCAACTGGCATATAATAAACATCAGCCATATCAAACACTTTTCTGGCTTCCGAAAGCCCACCCATCTTAGGGATGTCAGGAGAAACGATCCTACATGCCTGTTTTTCTATTAATGTCCTATATCCGTACTTACGGTAAAGGTTTTCTCCGGTAGCAATGGGAACCCTTACATTTCTTTGAACTTCCAGAAGAGCCTCTACATTCTCAGGAGGCACAGGATCTTCAACCCATAAAAGGTCAAAATCTTCCAACGCACTAAGTAATCTTATCGCATCCTTCACCGAATACTTCCAGTGACAATCTATCGCTATATCCACATCTCTACCCACTCCTTCACGCACCGCAGCTACTATATCGACAAGGTAGTCTATTTCCCGGTTAGAGAGAGAACGGTTATAGGGAAGATACCAGAATTCCTTTTCGTTCTCTTTGAGTTCGGAATAAGGGGTCGGAACATCGATATCAAATTTTATTGCATCCCACCCCTCATTCTTTCTTTCCTGAGCCTTTCTTTTATAAGATTCAGGAGTGAAATCGTCCCCAGCGTGACAATCTACATAGACTCTTATTTTATCCCTCATTTTTCCTCCAAAAAGGTTATAGAGCGGTGTCTCTAAAAACTTACCCACACAATCCCATAAAGCAAGCTCAATGCCACTTATAGCAGTAACTGTAGCTCCACCTATAGAACCTTCCCCAGAAAGGCCCCTTATCATCCTCTCAACACACTTGTTAATGTTGGTAACCTCTTCCCCCACTATAATATCCCTAGCTCTGTGTATTAAACTAACTACTCCCGCTCCCCAATAAGCTTCTCCTATACCAAACAGTCCTGAATCGGTATACACTTTAACTAACACCCAATCAAAGTTGCCTCTTACCACAGCAGTGCCAACATCAACTATCCTCATGGTACAATCACCTCCCAGGTCAAATTTACTCCTTCACGGCTCCAGCGGTAAGACCTCTAACTAAGTACTTTTGCAAGAACACAAACAGCAAAACAACTGGGAGAGAAGAAAGAACTGAAGCAGCCATTATGCCTCCCCAAGGGGTTAAATCGCCAAACACCATATTACTAATACCTACTGTGAGAGTCTTGTTTGCATCAGTTCTAACAAAGATGAGCGGATAAAGCAAATCATTCCAGGCGAGGATAAAAGTGTAAATTGCTGTAGCAACAATACCTGGAATTGCCATGGGCAAGCTTATGCGTAACAACACACCCGGGGGGCTACAACCATCAATTAAAGCGCACTCCTCAACTTCTTTTGGGATAGTCTTAAAATAACCTCGCATCATCCATATTCCAAAAGGAACAGCAAAAGTTGTAAAAACAAGTATCAAGGCCAGCAAAGAATCGTATAGACCAATCTTTTGAACGAACCTCAAAAGTGGTACTGCAAAAATCATCCCCGGAAACATATATACAAACAAAATAGTATTTGAAATAAATTCAGACACGGGCAGTTCATACCTTGCTAAACTGTAACCTCCCAAAATAGCAATGAACAAGGTAACAAGAGTAGCTCCCAAAGAAGTAATTACGCTGTTCCACAGATACTTCCGGAAATTAAAGCTTTGAGCGAATAGCTTGCCTCCAAGAATAGCTTTGTAGTTCTCTACAGTGGGTTGGCGAGGTATTAGGGAAGTTCCAGATTCTGAAAAGATCTCAAATTCAGACCTAATAGATGTTGCAAACATCCAGTATAGGGGGAAGTCAACAATTATTATCCCCACCACTATTAACAAAAGAGGCAATAAACTTTTAACTTTTCTCTTTCTCATTTAGCTCTCCTCTTTCTGCCAACGTCTAAAAATGAAAAGCAATATCAATAGAAAAAGAACAGTCATTACCGACAGAGCTGCTCCATAATCGTACCTACCTCGTATAAAGGCGTATTCGTAAGCAGAAGTCACCAAAAGATGAGTAGCACCCGAAGGACCTCCTCTAGTGAGAGACCATATCACTGCGAAAGAATTCCACGACCAGATAATTCCCAAAATTAAGGATATCTTTATCACACCCTTTATAGCGGGAATGGTAATATGAACAAATTGCTGCCAGCCCGAAGCACCATCAATCGAAGCTGCTTCATATAAAACGCCAGGCACAGATTGGAGGGCAGCCAGCAGGGTAACCATGAAGAAAGGATATCCTTCTATTATCCCCACCATCATCACTGACGGCAAAGCCAATTCCCTACTGCCAAGAAAATTAAGCGAATTCCCGGTTAAACCAACTTTAAGCAGAATCTGGTTAATAATCCCCAGCTGGGGGGAATACATCCATCTCCATGTTGCACACCAGGCTACAACGGGCAAAACCCATGGAAATAACAAAAGGCCTCTGGCTATCCCTCTCCATCGAAATTCTCTGTTAAGAAGAAGAGCAAAAGCAAAACCAATCAAAAACTTGGCAAAAGCTCCTCCAAAGGCATATATAATAGAGTTTCTAAAACTCTGCCAGAAGCTAGGACTGGTGAATATCCTGTAAAAGTTTTTCAAACCCACAAAATAAACATTTGGACTCGTCGCCCGGTTGTACTGCATGGAAATGAGCACAGAATGAACAATGGGGTAAATAATCATTAGGCTTAAAAAAACCACCGTGGGTAAGAGAAAAATAATGCCCCATTTCCTTCTCTGAGCCGCCAAAGATGTTCTTTTCATCGAATAACCTTTCTGAGTTTTTGGTAGGACGGGAGCCCTAACTCTCCCTCCCGTCCTACCCTTGATTAGCAGTAATATAAGTTAATATTCAAAAATTTCTTCTATAGCTCTGGTAGCTTCTGCAACCGCCTCTTCCGCGCTCCACTTATCGACTGCTACCCTGGTGGTGATATCCTGCAATATGTAGCTGTTAGCAACTTCTGCAAGTTCTGGTGTCATACCAGAAGTAGGCCAACCCAAAGATATTAAGTATTTATCATTCTCCATTGCCATTCTTAGCTCCATCGGTATTTCTTCAATAAAATAGGGATCATCCAAAACATCGTTCCTACAAGGACTCCAGTATCCACCTGACATCTGAATCCCTTTCAACTGCAAATCTTTATCCATCATCATCTTCGCAAATTCTAGGGCAATAGGAGTATTATCAGTCTTGAAAATAATTAAAGACTCTGCTTGCCCTGCCTCTACCCGGAAACGATACCTAACCTTAGGATAGGGTGCAGTACCAATCTTTTCTACCATTTCCGGCGCATTTTTCTGGCACCAAGGTATAATGCTGTAGGAATTAATCACCATTGAAACAATGGCTTGTTCAGGATGTTGAATGTAAAGATTGTTTTCAAATTCACCCCAACTAGTTACTTCAGGAGGAAGAACTTGGTATTTATTGTATAGGTCAGATATAAACTGAACCGCCTCAATAGTTTCTGGAGAATTAAAGGCGACTCTTTTTTCATTATAATCATAGATGTATCCTCCAAAAGAATAAATTAGGTGAGTAACCCATCCAAAAGTATCGCCAGTTCTTGCATACTGCAATCCCAATCCCCACCTATCTGTTTTACCATCTCCGTCAATATCGGTAGTTATCTTTTTCGCTACCTCAAGAACTTTGTCCCAGGTATCAATGGCCCAAACATGCCAGTTGCCCTGTTCATCTTTTTCGTATTCTGTAGAAAAGCCTGCTTCCTCCAACCAGTCTTTCCGAAAATGAAAAGCAGCAGGGTGACTAAATATCGGTAATGCCCAATAAGTACCGTCGGGAGTTTGTTGCATTTGCAAAATTCCGGAGAAAAATTTCTCCTTTCCTACTTCTTCCACTAAATCGTTTACTGGACGCAGGACACCCAGTCGAGATAACTCTACTCCTTGTCCTAATATATCTACGACTAAATCTGGAAATATCCCTGCTGAAACCGAAGTCATAATTTTAGTATGCATATCCTCTCTTGCAACCCAAACAATCTCCAGTTTATATCCCGTTTTTTCTTCAAAAGATTTAGCCACTTCGTTATAAAAATCGTTTATCCCCTCAACCGGTGTGCTAATTAACCAAAGTTCAAGCGATTTTTCTTCAGCAGCCAACACTTGTACACTAATTAGAAAAAGCAACATAATAACTCCCACCACAATTCTTCCAAAAACTGATTTCATAATGCTTTGGCCTCCTTTTATTAAAGAGTCTCGAAGGAAAAACACTCCAAAAAGAAGTAACCAAACTAATCGATAATTAAATCACCTCCTTTGCATATTATGCAAAAGTATTGCTTTATATGCACAACCACATTATAAACAATATCTTCCCAATCTGTCAAATTTCACCAACTTCTAAAAAGAACCAAGGTAAACACACCACTCATCTGAAAAGAACAAAAACCCACCCGGCAAAGCTACATTTCCCAGAAGCTGCAAGGTTTAGAAGTAGGTCTTGAAAGCAAGGATAAAGTAAAAAACAAACCGGGAAAGGGCGAGGGTCAGCATGCGGGCCGGAAGAGGCATGCTCCGGTGCACCCTCTCCCGGCTTTTCAGCTATTCTTTAATAGGGAGTTTGGCACCGTCCCGCACAAAAACCGGTATGCGGGAAAGCGGAGCCTCAACTTCAATCCATTGCCCACCCTGATAGGTGGTA
>JARRCQ010000074.1 GCA_029982105.1 Candidatus Atribacteria bacterium
CCTCTTTTCCCTCAGCCCAAGAGACCTTAAAATTAGCAGAACGTTATCCTTCCCTTTATGCCAGCGTGGGTATTCATCCTCAGGAGATAGGAGATGAACTACCTGACTTCTCTATTCTGGAGGAATATGCACAGAAAGAGAAGGTTTTAGCTATAGGAGAGGTGGGATTGGACTATTATTGGGATAGGGGCCATATTCATAAGCAAAAAGAGGCCTTTATCAGGCAAATTGAATTAGCAGAAAAACTTTCTCTCCCTTTAATTATTCACTCTCGGGAATCTAATAAAGATGTGTGGGAGATTATAAAGGAGAAGGTGCGGGAAGTGGCAGTAGTGTGGCATTGCTTCTCGGGAGATGAAGAGATTTTGCAAGAAGCGCTGCGGCGCTCGGTTTATTTTTCTTTAGGAGGAGTAGTAACTTATCCTAAAGCTACGCACCTTCGAGAAGTAGTGAAAAATATTCCCCTCTCTCGAGTTCTTTTAGAAACCGATTCTCCTTACCTTTCTCCTCAATCGCGGAGAGGTAAAAGGAACGAGCCGGCGTTTTTATTGGAGACTGCTTCTTTTCTGGCACAACTGTGGGGTATCTCTCTTTTTGATTTGAGAGATAAAGTAGAGGAGAATTTTTACTCCATTTTTGGAAAGAAACTTAATTTGCGTTATAATTAATGATAGAAGGTGAAATAGAGAGGATTTTTAGTTATGACCAAAATGAAAGTTCAAGGTTTAATGTTTGACCAGAAAAACGCGATGGCAGTGGTAGTATTGAGTGACGAAGAAGAAAAACGGAGCCTTCCTATCTGGATTGGTTTGTTTGAGGCTCAAGCTATTCTTTTGGGCTTGCAAGGGGTTAAAACTCCTCGCCCCCTTACCCATGACCTTATGGTTTCTATCATCCGCCAATTAGGAGGAGAGCTGGAAAAAATAGTCATTACCAAAATTATGGATAACACTTTTTATGCTCTTCTCTATGTTCAGGTAGAAGGGAATGAAATCACTATAGATGCTCGTCCCAGTGATGGGATAGCTCTTTCTTTGCGCATGGGAGCTCCTATATTTGTTTCTGAGGAAGTTTTGAGCTCTACTACTGTAGCCACCGGAGAAATAGATGATAAAGAGATAGAGGAATTTCGCCAATTTTTAGATAATCTAAAACCTGAGGATCTGAAAAAGTATTTAGGTTATGAATCGTAACTGGGTAGTAGGGGTTATTGGTCAGCATTCTTGTGATGCAAAACTGTATGAAGTCGCTTATCAGATAGGAAAGGGAATTGCTGAGCGGAATGCTACCCTTATCTGTGGAGGTTTAGGAGGGGTGATGGAGGCGGCTTGTCGAGGAGCAAAAGAAGCTGGTGGTTTTACCATAGGGGTTTTGCCTGGTAGCTTTGAGGAAGACGCTAATCCCTATGTGGATTTAAAAATTGTAACTGGTTTGGGAGAAGCTCGCAATTTAGTTATTGTGCTTACTGCTTCGGCTCTTATAGCTTGTGGGGGTCAATTTGGGACTTTGAGCGAAATTGCTTTTGCTCTTGCTCACAATAAAATCCTTGCGGGATTAAACACCTGGAATGTTCGAGATTATACAGGGAAAAGAGATTTCTTTCCTCAATTCCAAAATGCTGAGGCGGTGTTAGATTATGTTTGGAAGAAACTGGAGAGAGACGATGCCTTTTAGTGATGAAGAACCGGGAGAAATTAAGGTGAGCGTATCTACACTGGTGGAGCTGGCGGCGCAGGTGGTATCCCAAATAGAGGGAGTAGTAGGAGATTTTAATTACTTATTAAAGAACATTAAGGTTGTTACGGGAGGAGAGGTTCTTTCTCCTAATGATAAAGTTTCTATTGAAGAAAAAGAAGTATTCATAAACTTTTCCTTAAAAGTGGATTCACGAAAAAATTGGAAAGAGGTAGCACAAAAGGTACAACAAGAAGTGACTCATAGTATTAGAGAGTGGGGGTTTCCTTTAAGGGGGGTGAATGTAGATATTTCGGAAGTAGAATGGTTTTTAGAATAAAAAATAAAAAGGGGTGATGGGAATTGTACAATCCTGAAGGCTTATGCCAGGTGTGCAGGCATTGCGATCCAGAAATGAAAAAGAGGGGGATTTATAAGTGTTTGTTAGGGGAGCAAAAAGAGAGAAAAGAGCCTGTGGATCGCTGTGATTATTTTTTCCCTGGACATCTGGAAAATCCCGAGGAGAATTGCTCTATGTTGAATCCTTAACTTAAGGAGGTAAAATTGGCTGGTTTTCATCCTTCTCCCCGCTGGGGGCAGCATTTTTTGGTAGATCAAGCTGTCCGAGATATAATAATTGATAATGCTACAATAAAAAAGGAAGACACAGTAGTAGAAATAGGAGTGGGGAGAGGTATTCTTACGGAAGTTTTGGTACAAAAAGCCGGTAGAGTAATAGGTTGGGAAATTGACCAAGAGCTCTACCGGCTGATTCAAGAAAAACTGAAGGGTTATTCCAATTTAACTATTTATAGAGAGGATTTTTTGTCAACTGATTTATCGTTTCTTTCCTCTTTTTCTCCTATTAAATTAGTTTCTAACATCCCTTATGCCATTTCTTCTCCTTTGTTATCTAAACTTTTGGAAAGCGGTCTTAATTGGGATCTTGTGATTTTGATGGTACAACGGGAGTTTGGAGAGAAAATATTGCAGGAAAAAGGAAGTCCTCTTGCAGTAGGAGTTCATCTTTTTTATAAAGTAGAAAAGATAAGAGAAGTTTCTCCTGGTTCTTTCTCTCCTTCTCCTTCTGTGCATTCTTTAATTTTAAGGCTTACTCCTTCTTCGCCGATAGATTTAAGCGCTTACCGGGAAATTATGTACTGGATTCGCCTTTTATTTTCTCAACGGCGAAAAAAAATAGAAAAACTTCTCCGACCTTTATGGGGAAAAGAAAAAACTCAGGCAATTTTGGCTCAGGCTCATATTAATCCGGAGTGGCGAGCGGAGGATTTGGTGGTGAAACAGTGGGTAGCCCTTGTTTCTCAACTCCGGGGAGAAGCAGGAACTATCCACCAAGAAGATGAGAGGAGAATTCCTCTTAAGGGTTAACCGAGCTTTAGGGGGTTATAGGGGGTTTTCCCCCTATAGTCTATTATCTTCCTAAAATCTGATAAGCACTGCTTACTTCGTTTAGCTCTTGAGTAATCTGTTCCTGGCGCATTTTATGGTAAGAAGTAGTGAGTGACTCAATCATATCTTGAGCATGGGTAGTAGCAGCGTCCATAATAGTTAAACGAGCAGCTTGTTCACTGATGAAAGATTCTACAATAGCCCGATAAATAGAGGCAAAGAGGTATTCAAAGCTAAGGCGTTCGGCCAAAAGTTTTACATCACTCAAAAAAATATACTTATCCTGGATTTCTTTGCTATATTTGTCTTGGGCGGAGAGAGGGAGTACGGGTATTACTTCTGCTTGATGCTGAGATACAGAGATATAACGGTTGAAGGCCAGATATAAATGAGTAAATTTCCCCTCCCTTCTAAGCTCTTCGATTTTATATACCAAGTCTCTAACATCCCAATAGTGAGGCAATTGGTGGACAGGAAGCTCTTGAAAAAACATTAGCTCTCCAGAAAGGAGATTTTTACCTTGGCTTCCTAAAATGGCCAACTTTACCTTGTCTTTCTCCTGGGTGGATATAAAAGTATCAATTTTATAAGCTAAAAGTTGGTTAAAATTTCCCACTAATCCTTTATCAGAAAAGACTCCTAAAACCAAAATGTCTCCTGGAGGAGCGGAAGGAAAACAAAAACTAACCGCTTCTAATATGCTTTCTAATTTGCTGGCAAAGCTGTTTATTTTATCCACTGTACCCTTGCCCATTCTCCAGCGAACAGCAGAAATAGTTTTCATAGTTCGGGTTACGTGTTGGATTTCTTCTATTAATCTTATTTGTTCTCGGATTATAGCCAATTTAGCCATTATTTTCACCAGAAAGAAATTTTTGGCTGAAGTCTAAGATGAGTTTCTTCATATCTTCTTCTAAATCTCGAGAAAGCTCTGTTTCTTTTCTCAGTCTCTCTAAAAGTTCTGGACTTTCCTTCTCAGCATAAGAAAATAGAGATTCTTCCCATTTTTTAACTTTTTCCAGGGGAATTGCATCTACTAACCCTTGAGTGGCAGCAAAAACTGCCAATATTTCTCGGGATAAGTCTTGAGGTGCAAGGGGAGGTTGGGTCATTAACTCCAAAACTCTTTTTCCATGTTCTAACTGGTGATGGGTAGCCTCGTCTAATTCAGCGCTGAAACGAGCGAAATCCTCCAATTCAAAATATTGGGCCAAGTCCAAGCGCAAGCGACGAGCAGCTTTTTTCATTATCGCAGTTTGGGCTTCTCCTCCTACCCGGGATACAGAAAGACCTATATTTATAGGAGGTAGGAAGCCCCGAGCAAAAAGATTACTTTCTAAATAAATTTGCCCATCAGTTATGGAGATAACATTGGTGGGGATATAAGATGCTATATCTCCTTCTTGAGTTTCTACGATAGGTAAAGCTGTAATAGAGCCTCCTCCCAGGTCTTCTGATAATTGAGCGCTTCTCTCTAAAAGGCTGGAATGGATATAGAAAATATCTCCAGGATAAGATTCTCTTCCTGGAGGACGGCGCATTAAGAGAGACAGAGCCCGATAGGCAGCAGCATGTTTGGATAAGTCATCGAAAACCACTAAAGCATCTTCTCCCTGATACATAAAATATTCTGCTAAAGCCACCCCACTATAGGGCGCAAGATATACAAGAGCTGGTGGATCTTCAGCAGAAGTGGATACTATAGTAGTATAGTCCAGCGCTCCATGCTTTTGAAGCATATCTACTACTTCAGTAATAGCAGAAAGCCTTTGTCCTATGGCTACGTATATACAGATTACATTTTTTCCTTTCTGATTGATGATGGTATCCAAAGTTATAGTAGTTTTACCTGTTCTCCGGTCACCGATAATAAGCTCTCGTTGGCCTTTACCTAAAGGAATCATAGAATCAATAATTTTAATGCCAGTTAGAAGGGGTCTTTGCACTGGATGACGCTCTACTACCTGGGTAGCAGGGTACATTATCTTTCTTCTTGTCCGTTGAGAATAGGAACCTTTTCCATCTTGAGGATTGCCCAGAGGGTCAATAACTCTGCCTAATAGTTCTTCTCCCACTGGAATTTCTAAGGTTCTTCCTGTCCGAAAAACAGGCTCTCCGCAATGGAGAGAGGTATAATCCCCCAGGAGAATGCATTTTAATTCTTCTTTTTCCAGGTTGAAGGCTTGGCCGGGGATATGGCCAGCAAACATCAATACCTCACCCATCATAGCATTGCTCAGACCCTGCACTGTAGCAACATCATCTTGTACTTCCTTTATTTCTCCTACTTCTTCTATTTCAGGTTTTAACTCATAAGAAGAAATAGCTTCTTTAGCTTTTTTGATAAATTCAGATGCTACTGACATTTAAGTAACCTCTTTAACTATTTTTTCCTTTATTTTTTGTAACTGAGTTTTCAGGCTACAATCGATAAGCATCTCTTCCCAAATGATTATTACTCCTCCCAAAATAGAGGAATCAATCTCTTCTTGAAGGATAAAACCCTCTTGAGGAGATAAGCGGGAAAGATGTTTTTTAATTATTTCCTTTTGCTCTTCAGTGAGAGGAAGAGGAGTAATCACTCTTACTATTTCATTTTTCATAGCTCAATTCCATTTGTGCCTCTATTTGGGATACTGCTTCTCCCAATAATTGGTCAATTAGTTGAGTTTGTATTTCTGGTGTAATTTGAGAATTAAGGACTTTAACAACTGCTATTTCAACTATTTCAACTATTTCTTCTCGCAATTGAGAAAAAAGCTTTTCTATCTCTTTTTGAGCTCTTTTTTCATATTCTTTTTTAATCTTTTCTGCTTCTTGGTAAGCTTCATTAATGATATTTTCTTTTAGTTTAGCTGCGTCTTTATTAGCTTGCTCCACCATCTCTAAGTATTTTTCCTGAATCTTTTTTTCCTCTTCTTCTAATTTTATGCGGAGTTCCTCTGCTGCTTTTTTTTGAGCCTCAGCAGCAGAGATTTGCTCCTCTATATGTTGAGTGCGGTTTTCCAATGCTTGTACTACTGGTTTGAATAAAAACCGCACCAAAAGCAAAACCAAAATTATGAAATTTATTATTTGGAAAATAATGCTCCAATCTACCTTAATCATAAAGAAAAACCTTCTTACTTAAATAAGTATTGGACAAAAGGATTGGCGAAAAGCAGTATTAAAGAGATAACCAGTACGTATATAGCTAAAGATTCTAACATAGCTAAACCAACAAAAAGAGTACGACTAATAGCGCCAGTAGCTTCTGGTTGACGGGCAATTCCTTCCAGTGCCTGAGAACAAGCTTTGCCTTGCCCTAGAGCAGGAAAAATCACTCCAATGGCTATAGAAAAACCAGCAGTAAAAACTGTTACGCAAAGAAATAGTATTTCTCCTTGCATTTTATGATGCCTCCTTTTAAACATTGCGAGTAATTATATATCTAATATTTTAAGATTTCAACTTGGAACCGGAGCTCGTGAACTATTCCATTTTTATGTAATAAAATTTTGGTTTTTAAGTAAGCTCAAGACCTGCCCTTTTTATGACCCCCAAAAGCAAAAAAATAAAGACTTAAAAACAAAAGACCAGTGAGGAAGTTTTTGCTTCCTCACTATAAGGTGGAAAATACAACTATAAGCCCCAAAAGACAGCATACGGCGTGAGCAAAAAAGCAAATTAGATTAAAAAGAATTCGGACAACCACGCTGGAGTGTTGTTCTCCAGCGTGGCTACGCTGTTCCCTCTTTTTGTCATCGCGAGGAGCAGACAGCCTACGGCGCTTCCCCCCTTCTGTCATCGCGAGGGAGGCCAGAGGCCGACCGTGGCGATCTCGCTTTTGAATCTTTAACAAACACTAAAAAGCCAGTTACATGGTGCTAAAACCTCGGGATCGCCACGCCCGGCAAAAACCGCCGGGCTCGCGATTGACCCAGAGAGAGATTGCCAAAGACTATAAGGGGGGCAAAACCTCCTTATAACCCCCATTAAAAGATAAAATGCAAATAAAAAAGACAAAGATTACTGAGGGAGAAAAACATCCCTCAGTGGGAGAAACCCCCTATAACCCCAAAAAAACAAGGCCAAAGAAGCCAAAATTAACGCGGAGAAAAAACGCCTCCGCGTTGTCACCCCTGAATGCTTCTGCAAGGGGTCTATGTTTTTTAAAAGCACAGATTCCTGAATGCCCCTGCGAGGAGCAGGCAGCCTACGGCGTAAGAAAAAAGGCAAAGTAGATGGAAAAGACTAAAAACTATAGCGCTGGGGGAAACCCCCAGCGTAGCGACCTTAACCCAACTTGCAGCTTTTTCCCAGAAAAAACCTCTATTTTTAGATATATCTGAGATATAGATCCTTGATTTATCAGCCTTTCTTGTTAGTAAGTT
>JARRCQ010000075.1 GCA_029982105.1 Candidatus Atribacteria bacterium
TATCATCATACAGCCAATAGGGCCTGCTCCAATAATACACAGAGTATCTCCCACCCCCAAGTTAGCCATCTCCAGCCCATTAATGGCACAAGCCAAAGGTTCAGCCAAAGATGCTTCATCAAAAGAAAGTTTTTCTGGGATTTTATGCACTGACCCCTGTTCTACAGATAAGGAATTGAGTAGAATATATTGAGCAAAGCCTCCCGGGAACTGATAACCAATGGCATAGTTTATAGCGCAGTTAGTTCCCATTCCATTCTGACACCAAAAACATTTTCCACAGGGAACATCTGCTCCTATCGCTACCCTATCTCCTACTTTAAATTTTTCTACTCCTTTTCCTACTTCTACCACAACACCTGCGATCTCATGACCAATAATGTGGGGAAACTTAACTCGAGGATTGCCAGAGTGCATAATTCGGATATCTGAGCCACAAACTGCACAGGATTTAACTTTTACCAGTACCTCTCCTTCTCTCACCCTATAATCTTCTACTTCCTTTACCGCCAACCGGTCTATATCTTCTAAAAGAGCAGCTTTCATCACTCTGTCTCCTTCCTATTGAGGAAAAATACCTGCTGGCATTTTTCCTTGCTATTTATAATGAGCTACAAATAAACTAGATAATATACCCTTTGTCTCAGTTTATTTGGGTTTAATCTTTGTGCATTTATTTTCCGAAGGGTTATAGAGGAACTATTTCCCCTTAGTTTAGGCTCCTGACAAAAACATTCTGTAGTGAGAAACGTGGAGGTTATAGGAATATAAACTCCCCCTATTGTCTCTCACTAAAAACATCGGAGTACCCTCCCCCAGTGTTTTTGGATTTGATTTTTCAATCAATTCTGTTTTCAGTATCGCGCCATAGGTGCTGAGAAAGGTGCCTTTCTCAGCACCTATGGCTTTCTTCTTAACTTTTTATGTTTTTATTTTTTCTACTTATGTCGTAAGCTACCTGGTTATAAAATAACCTTCCCTTCCACTTTAGTGCCATTTTTTAAAGTGTCAGAAACTGGACAACGCTTGTCTACTTCCTCTGCAAACTCTTGCAAATCTTTATCGCTGATATTACCGCTCACTTTGATTTGGTATCGAACAGCTAATAATCCTGGACGCACCTGGTCATATTGCCCCATAAAACCTCGAGGGTCTAAGTCTCCTTCTATCTCCACCTGTATTTTATCGATAGGTAAATTCTTTTCCTGAGCTACCACTCGGGCGACAATTCCCAGGCATCCTGCAAGAGAAGCCAATAATCCTTCCACTGGATTACAAGCACTATCTTCTCCACCTAAAGAAGGCGGTTCATCAAAGGAAAGAGCAAAATTCCTCACTTGAGTATCTACCCGTAAACCCTTTTTCCATTCTCCAGTAACTTTAAAAGTATTAAGCATTAGACTTCCTCCTTTCTAAATGTTTTCTTCTCGAGGTAAACAAAGTATCTCTTTAATTTTCAAATCGAAGAAAGAATTTTGATGAGCAGCTCTAAGGAGAATAGCAGTATCCACTCCTTTGCTGTTACCTCCCATAGAGATAACATCTTCTGTGGTGGGAATAACTCCACCATCAGCAGCCATAATAGCTACTTCCACCGCTACTTTAAAGCCCTGAGAGATGCGCCGATAGCTCTCGGCAATTACTTCTGGGATACTCACTCCTCCAAATTTTTGCCGGAAAGAGCGGCTTACTCCACTTAAAGCGTGGGAGCTCATAACGATTTTAACTCCCTTTTCTTCCAGCTCTTTTCTTCGAGAAGGAGGAAAAGATATATTATCTCCGCCGGAGAAACCAGCGTGATAAGTAACCATAATTAAGTTACCAGAGTAGCCTATCTCTCGAGATTTACTTTCCAAAGCCAAAACAGTATCTCCAGAGCGAGAAGCTACTACAATATATCTTATCTCTAACTCTTTCGCCCTTTGTAAAGCGATATTTAGAGTAACTAACGTGTTATCTGGACCAGAGTGAGAAAAATACCAGATTTTTTTCTCTTCCATTTCTTTTACCTCTACTGATGTAGTTCTATCAATTCTCCGGTTTCCATATAATAAATACGCTCGGTAATATTGGTGACATGGTCTCCAATTCTTTCTAAGTAGCGGGCAACCATTAAAATCCAGATAGCCTGGCGAGCAACGCTGGGATCTTTTTCTATGTGCTCTATCACTTCTTCATGAACCGAACGATAAAGAGCATCTACCTGATCATCGGCTTCTACCACTTTTTGCACTATGGTCAAATCTCTCTGTACAAAAGCGGTGATAGCCTCTTCTAACATTTGTCTCACTAAATCCGCCATTTTCGGCACATCCACAAGTGGTTTAAATAAAGGTTTTTCTACCAAGCGAATGCTGAATTTAGCGATATCAACAGAGTAATCACCAATCCTCTCCACATCGGTAATAACTTTCAATATAGCCGCAATCACTCGAAGATCTTTAGCTACTGGTTGCTGTAAAGCAATAAGCGATAAGCATCTCTCCTCAATTTTAAAGTTAAAATCATCCACTACGTCATCCAAAGCAATAGCTTCTTCTGCCTTCTCTGTACTTCTCTCTTTAAGAGATTCAATAGCCAATTGCAACATTTTTTCTGCTGCATGAGTCATGCTGACTAAATCTTCTTGTAACTCTTTTAATTGTTGAGTAAAGCGTTCTCGAACGATTTCCATTATCATCCCCCTTCCCCTTATTAATCAGATATTAACTAATTTTGCCACTTTTTTCTCTAAATCGCAAAGAGCTAAGGTGGGTTTTCCATTAAGGAGACCGCATACCTCGCCTGGGTTAATCAGGAAAACCCCGTTTTCCTCTTTTATCACCGCTTCATGGGTATGTCCATATACTACCAGATTATATTTTTTACTTTCAAAAGCCAACTTTGCTGGTAAATAAAAATGGGAAACCCAGATGCGAAAACCATTTCTTTCTCCTTCCCAAAAAGAAGAATTTACCTTCCCCCCCGATTTTTGAAAAAGGCCTAATATCTCTCCATCATTATTACCCAATACCCCTTCCCAAGGGATAGAAGAACGAGAGAGAAGTGCTACTGAAAAGGGAGCTACGTAATCTCCAGCATGAAGGATTAAATCCACTTTTTCCTTTTCCAAAATATCCAAAGCTTTTTGGATTAGAGAAAGATTGTCATGGCTATCAGATAAAATCCCCACTTTCATTTTGCATCCTCCCTCAAAATTTATCCCAGTGTAAAACTTCCTCCAAAATCCTCTTTCTCGGTGGGGAAGGTTCTACCTCGGGATATCCTAAGGCTATTAAGCTTACCAAACGATGACTATCTGGAACACCAAGGATTTTAGCTACCTGCGAAGCATAGGGTGTTTTATCACCAGCTATCCAGCAAGAGCCTAACCCCAAGGCTCGAGCAGCAATGAGAATATTTTCTGTAGCAGCACAACCATCTTCCAGATAGAAGTAAGTATTGCGGCAAAATACTGCTATACAAACTGGAGAATGAGCAATAAATCTTCCATAATCAGTGGTATTAGCAATTTCTTTTCGCTTGATATGGTCAGTCACTACTATAAATTCCCAGGGCTGAAAATTATTAGCCGAAGGAGCCAGACGTGCGCAATCTATTATCTGCTCAATTTTTTCTTTTTCCACTGGTAAGTCCTTAAACTGACGAACTGAACGTCTCTTCTTTATCACCTCTAAGGTTTCCATTATCTTGCCTCCTGATTGGTTAAAAGCTTAAGTTGTTTATACATTTTATTCTTATCAGCGGGTGAAGTCCGAGAGTGCTGTACCACTTTAGTAAAAAACTCTATGGTTTCCTGGTAAGTTTCTCGGTCTACAGGAAAGGGAATCCCATCTTTCCCTCCATGAGCAAAAGAAAAGCTCACTGGGTCAGTAAAACTGGGAGAAGCTCCTATCACTACCTCGGTGGTGAGAGCTAAAGCTCGTAAAGTCTTAGGACCCACACCGGGAAGAGCTAAAAGACTTTCAAAATTTTGAGGCTTTTTTTCATAAATCATCTGTAAAGTTTTATCTATTCTCCCCAGATTAAAATCTCCTTCTTTTATAAAATGGCGAGAAGGAAGAGAAAAATGAGGAATAAGAGTTATATCTTTCTTTACCTTTTCTGGTTTTTCCTGGGCTAATTCTACTATACCATTTCTGCAATCCGTGCTTTCCCGAGCAACCAAATTGAGAACTTGTTCTTCTTTTTTCTCTCCCCAAATCCCCTGGTGAGGTTCACAAACCAAATCTTTCACTCCTTCTCCCCACCAGTGATAACGACGGGCATATTTATTATCGGGGTTCATACCTTGTTGCACTACTGCCCACTTTCCTGAAGAGGTAAAAAAGAAGGTGTGATGGTAAAGACTATATCCATCTTGGAGAGCTGAATTATCCACTTTAGCTGACATGCGACTCAGATAAACCATCTGGTCAGCAAAAGAAAAGGCATTTTTTTGGGCATAAATGTGAATTTCTTCAGGGGTCTTGCGAGAAGTAGCCCCCTTTCCTCCACAGATGAAAAGCCGTAGATCCTTTTCTTTGCCTCTTATTCCCTCTTTTAACGCTCCACACAAGGTAGTAGTTAAACCACTGGAATGCCAATCAAAGCCCAGAAGGCAACCTAAAGATTGGAAAAAAACCGGATCAGAAATCCGCCGCAGTACTTCTTCCGGCCCAAAAAATTCTACTATAGCTTCGACAATCAAACCTCCCAAGACTTTCATCCGTTCAAAAAGCCAAGGAGGACACTTTCCCCCATGAAGAGGAAGGTCAGCAAAAGCTTTTTTCACTCACAGCACTCCTTTAAATTTTATAGCCAATCCGGCGCAATAAAGCCTTGCGATCAGAAATTTCTTTTTCTCCCTCTATTCCTTTACTATTAAACCCATCTATTACCCCCATTACTCCCCTACCCTGTTCAGTTTCCGCTATGACTACCTCTACAGGATTAGCAGTAGCACAATATATATGGCACACTTCAGGAACCATCTTCACCGCGTTAAGAACATTAATAGGATAGCCTTCTTTCAAGAAAATTATAAAAATGTGACCTGCCGATATATTCCAGGCATTACTCTTGGCTAACTCAGTGAGTTCCTCATCGTTCCCGGCATAACGAACTAAGCACGGTCCTGAAGACTCACAAAAAGCTAAACCAAACTTTAAATGAGGAGAGGAGGTTATCAGGGTCTCGTAGAGGTCTTCTACTGTTTTAATAAAATGAGCCTGTCCTAAAATTAAATTATAACCTTGAGGGTTCTCAATTTTCACTATTTTTTCTTCCATATTTTATTCCCCCTTTTTATGGAATAATTTTCTGATTTCATAAGCGCCAACAGGAATAAAAGAAAAAAGGATAGCCCAAATCCACTGATTGAGACTTAAACTTGCTGTTTGGAAAATACGCTGCAGAGGAGGTAAAACTATTACCAGTATTATTATTAGGAAAGATAACAAGCAAGCTCCCACGAGATATAAATTGCCTCGAGGATTGATCTGCCAGAAATTTCTCTTTTCTGAACGAAAACTATAAGCTCTCCATAGCTCATCAAGACCTAAGGTGGCAAAAGCTATGGTTTGGCTTATATCTCGTCCCCACAAATTCAAACTCATCCCAAAAGAAGCCACCACTGCTAAAGTGATAAAAAAAGCATTGAACAGCACAATCCCCATATAATGAGAATTAACAATCCCCTCTCGAGGATGACGAGGTTTTCTCATCATCACATCTGGCTCTGGACTATCCATTCCTAAAGCCAGAGCTGGTAAACCATCAGTTACCAAGTTAATGAGAAGAATTTGCACTGGTACTAAGGGACTATGCCACCCCACCAGAATGGGAATAAAAATAGTAAATATTTCTCCCAGATTACAGGATAAAAGATAAACCACAAATTTTCTAATATTATCAAATATAACTCTACCCTCTTTAATAGCATGTACAATGGTAGCAAAATTATCATCAGTTAAAATCATATCGGCACTTTCTTTAGCCACTTCCGTACCTGAAACACCCATAGCCACACCAATATCGGCTTTTTTAAGAGCCGGGGCATCATTAACTCCATCGCCAGTCATAGCTACTACTTCTTCATTAGATTGCAGAGCTTCTACGATTTTGAGCTTTTGCTCTGGCCATACTCGAGCAAATACCCTAATTTTTTTAATTTTAGTTCTTAATTCCTCAGGAGAAAAATTATCTAATTCCTGTCCAGTAACTACCAGGTCTTGAGGAGAAAACATTCCCAACTCCTCAGCTATCGCTCGAGCAGTAACAGGGTTATCGCCAGTAACCATCATTGTAGTAATACCAGCTTTATTTGCTTCTTCTAAAGCTAACTTTGCTTCAGGACGAGGTGGATCGATCATACCCATCAAACCCACAAAGATTAGTTCTTTTTCTTCTTCTGGTGAAGGGGTAATTTCTTTTTCTATTTTTCTCCAAGCAAAAGCCAAAACTCGGAGAGCTTTCTGCGCCATTTCCTCCATTATTTTCCTAACTTCTTGTTCTTTTTCTGGAGAAAAGGGGACAATCTCTCCCTCTTTCTCATAAAAAGAACAACGAGTAATGACTATATCCGGAGCACCTTTAACTAAAAGCACTGTTTCTCCATCTATATTATGAAGAGTGGACATCATTTTCCGATTAGAATCAAAAGGCACTTCCCCTTGACGGGGATAAAGTTTTCTCCAGGAATAAAAATCGATATTTTGTTTTTTGACATAATCTAAAAGAGCCAGTTCAGTAGGATCTCCAAGACGTATTTCATTTCCTTTGTCTTCCTCCAAAACAGCGTCATTACAGAGAACAGCGACTTGATAAAGCTTTTCTACAGCCTCCGTCCATACTTCCCGAACCACCATCCGATTTTCAGTAAGAGTTCCTGTTTTATCAGTACAGATGTAAGTAGTAGAACCTAAGGTTTCTACTGCTGGTAATTTACGAATAATAGCCCGATGCTGGCTCATACGATAAACTCCCAAGGCCAAGACTACAGTTACAATGGCTGGTAAGCCTTCAGGAATAGCTGCTACAGCAAGACTCACTGCAATCATAAACATTCCAAAAGGTGGTTCTCCTCGCCAAAAACCAACTAAAAAAACTAAAGAGCATACTCCCAGGGTCAAAAAACCCAAGAGCTTCCCTAAACCAGCCAGCCGTTTTTGTAAAGGAGTTACCGTTTCTTCTTCTTCCTGAATTAAACTGGCGATTTTCCCTATTTCTCTATCCATACCTGTAGCCACCACTATTCCCTTACCCCGCCCATAGGTAACCAGTGTCCCAGAATAAACCATATTAAGGCGGTCAGTAATAGGAGCGCTATCAGGAAGAGGAGCAATATTTTTCTCCACCGGCACCG
>JARRCQ010000076.1 GCA_029982105.1 Candidatus Atribacteria bacterium
AAAAATTGCAAGAAATAAAGGAAGAAATTAAAGAGCGAGAGACTAAGAGAAATAATTTAGCTAGCTATGAAGACAAGCTTCGCTGGGAAGCTCAGCCTTTAGCTGAAGAGGCAAGAGCTATTAAAAAAGAATTGCAAGAATTGAATAAAAACAGAGAAGAAGCAGTAAGAAAAATAGAACAGATAGAGATAACTCTCCAAAAAGAAGAAGAAGCTCAAAAGAGATTGGAAGAGAAAATTACTGAAGAAAAAGACAAAATAGACATCGAAGGAAAAATAATCGAAAAAGCAGAGAAAGCGAAAGAGCGAATAGAGCCTCTCCTTAAAGAATTAGGAGAGAAAGAAAGGGAACTTTCTCTTATAGGCGAAGAACTCGAGAGTTTACAAAAAGAGATTACACTGGGTAATAAAGAGCATAAAAAAATAGAGAGAGAGTGGGAAAAAAAGAAAAAAGAGTTATCTCTCTGGCAGGCAGAAAAAAAGTTAAAGGAAGAAAACTATCGCCAGATAGTGAAAAACTTTGCTCTTTGGGAGCTGGAAAAAGAGTGGGAAGAAAAAGGCGCTTGCCCTCTCTGTGGTAGTAATGTTCCTCCGCCTCAGGTCAGAGCGTTTCCAGAGGTAGACTGGGAGGAATACCATTCTTTTCAGGAACAAGGAGTAAAGTTAGTAGAGGAGGAAAGTTCTCTTCGTCAGAAAAAAATTCAAGAAGAAACTAAGATAACAGAGTTAAAGGATAAAGAAAAAGTAGCACTGGAAAAAAAGAAAAAGCTGGAAGAGGAAAAGGATAGAATCTTAGATGCTCTAAAAAACATTGATTTACCGCCTCTGGCAAAACCGGAAAACTTGGAGGAGTTTTTGAAAGAAAAAAGAAGAGAGAGAGAAAGAGCGATTTCGAGCCTTCATGAACTGGAAAAAAATCAGGAAGTTAAAAAGACTGAAATAGAAGGAATGAAAAAGGAAAGAGATAGAGAAAAGGAGAGGGTAAATACTATAAAAGAGAGCATAAGTGCCAAAGAACAATTGTTATCCGAAAAAAGAGAACAACTTTGGCAAATTTTTACTTTTCTGCGCTGGAAAGATGACCGGCTCCCAGAAGAAGCTTTCAGTGATTTGTGGGATAAATTTTCAAAGCGTTTGCAAGCTCTTTCGGAAGAGGTAGAGAAGTTGAGGAGAGAAGAAAGTAGAACCGAGGAAAAAATAAAGATTCTTTGTAAAAATAAGGAAGAAGCAGAGGAGAAGATAGCGAAATTATTGGAGCAAGGAGAGGAGCTTCGAGAGAGAGAAGGAGAAAAAAGAAAAGCTTTCCAAGAGGAATTGTCTCGCTTAGGTTGGAGTGCAGAATATTTTGAGCAGTTACGGGATAAAAAAGTAGGTAATTGGCAAGAGATATGGCATAGATTAGAAGGAGAGATAAAACAAACAGAGAACTCTCTTCGAGATTACCAGGAGAAAAAGACGAATTTAATACACAAACTGGAAATAAGAGAAGAGGAAGTAGAAGAGCAATTAATGCAAGAAGAAAAAATATTGGAAGAGTTGCAAAAAGAGCTGGGAGAAATCAGAGAGAAGAAAGGGAGCTTGGATAAAGAGATGGAGAATTTACAAGTTAAAATAGAAGAGCGGGATAAGCTGAGAAAGGAGTTACAAGAGAAAAGGAAAAATCGGGAACTTCACTCTCAATTGGATAAGGCATTAGATGCTCGAGGTTTTCGCAGTTACCTTTTGGGCTTTCTCTTCCGAGAATTGGAAGAAGAAGCCTCTTTCTTTTTAGGGGATTTGTCTCAAGGCCGCTATCTTTTACGAATGAAGATGGAAGAAGGCAAAGCCGAGATGGTAGTGGTGGATAATAATTATGGAGGGGAAGAGCGTTTACCCAGTGAATGCTCTGGTGGAGAAAAAACTCTGGTCGCTCTATCTTTGGCCCTGGCTTTATCTCGTATTCATCTCCGGGAAGTGGGTAAAGAAAGAGGAGCAGATTGTCTTTTTATTGATGAAGGTTTTTCTGCGTTAGACCAAGAGCATTTAGAGTTAGTGGCTGATGCTATTTTGCATTTAAGTCAGGATGGACGGATGGTGGGAATAGTAACTCATGACCCATCTTTTGCCCGCTATTTTCCGCTCCATCTTGAAGTCAGAGGAGGAAAGGCTTTTTGGAGGAGAAACGAGGAAGTTATTTGAATTTGGCCGATTTTTTGCGGGAAAAAGCCGCGCAGCTTGACCACTGGTTTTATGATGAGGATTCTTTTCCTCGCTTTTTTAGGGAAGAAAACGATAGTTTCTTAACTACTTCTGATTTATGGGAGATAGAAGAAGGAGATTTTTCTTCCTGGTCGGCGAAGCGTTCTTCCTCGGCTTTAGAAGAGGTCTATTTAGTAGATGGAAGAATGCGCGTCCACGCCCGCATTATAGTGGGGATGAAAGTGGTGCTCTTGGGCGAGGTGGTAGCAGGTTTTGCCCGGTGGCAAAAAGAAAGAGGTCTTTCTTTAGGGTTTTCTCCCCAGGATCCTCCCCGATTAGAGCGGGTTTTAGGAGCACCAGAAGGTCTCTTTTTGGGGGAGATGGTTTCTCGGGAGTTTTCTCTGGGGCCAGGTTTTGTTTTTAATGTTTGGGAATCAGCTCGTACCTCTCGGTATCCTCAAGAATTAGAAGCAGCTCAGCAGGCTATTTTTAGTGCTATGCAGGTTTTGGAAGGTAAGGTGGTAAAAGATTTGCTTTCTCGTTCTTCCTGTATCATCAAGGATGGGACGCTACACGAAGGAGATCCGGAGTTCCGACCGGGAGTAGGACCTTGTGGGTTGGTGAAAAGAGTGGAAGACTTGCACCTCCCTTCATCTTATTTAGAATCTTTGTTTCAATTAGAAGAAGGAGAACGAACCCCTTTTTTTAGTGCCTATTTAAGAAAAGATTCTCCTACCTTGCGAGTTTTTTGCTATACTCGCTTAGTGAAAAGAGATGATAATTATCCCTGGAAAGGGTTAGTGCGCTTGGAAACTCTCTTGAATAAGGAGAGATGGGCAGGGGAAAAAGATAATATTTCTCTCCTTTTCGATGGATTGGTATCTCTTCTACCTTTTTTGACTGCTGACTTTCCGGGTAAAAGGTTACCGGAAAACATTTTTCCCGTGATTGCTTTAGAAGAGCATCTGGGGCAATATCTATCATCTCCTCTTTTAGTGCAAGAGTTGGTACGGAAAGCTTTGGGGAGGAAAGAAAATGGATGAATTTATCGGTACGGTTACTGGTTTAGAAGAAATTAACCCCTATTGTTTCTTTGTGCGAGTTAACTCCTCTTATTCTTCTACTGTTGCTCTGGATCAGGTAGTAAGAGTAGATTATCACTGGGGGGATAGAGAATTTCATACTTATGGAATGATTACTGAAGTAAAAGCTAAGTGGGATGGTAGTATTTCTACCGGTTACCAAGAAGAAGCTTATAACGAAGGAATTTATCAAGGAGTGCCCATTTACTTGGGGAAAGTAGTGGTAACCAGGGTTTTAGAAAAAAAGGGGGAAACCCTTATCCCAGTTCCTTATTCTTTCCCTCCCCCCGCCGGAGAAAAAGTATTTGGGGCTTGTGGTGAGGAGTTGGGAGTGGCTTTAGGGTTTTCAGAAATCCGCAGAGGAAAAAGAGCTCTTCCTTGCGGAATTTTACCTTCCGGAGACGTGGCTTATTTAGACCTTAAATATATATTAGGAGATAATGGAGCTCATATCAATATCAGTGGCCAATCGGGAGTAGCAGCCAAAACCTCTTATGCCACTTTTTTGTTGTGGATGTTGATGAATTACCCCCATTATGTTAAAGACCATGCTTTTTCTAATCAATTGGTTAATAGTCGTTCTTTAGTTTTCAACGTTAAAGGGGAAAGCCTTCTTTTTCTGGACCATTGGAATGAGGAGTGGAAAAGGGCTCAAGAAAAAGACCCAGAAGGAAAAAGACAATTTGCTGAATGGCAAGAAATGTTTCGCCTTTTTGAGGTAGAACCTCATCCTTTCTCGGGAGTGGAAGTTTATGTTCCTCCTCGCAACGAAAAAGGTTCTCCCTATATTCATCACAGCCGCCCAGAAGTGAAAGTTTATGGCTGGGATATATTGGATATTGTGGAATTGGGGCTTTTGTCTTTAATGTTTGACCCTGAAGAACTATCTCAGAGTCCTAATTTTTTGCTAACTGTAACTGTAATTGAAGATTTCTTACGAGACCAGTATGATAGATTGGTGGAAGATGCCCGGAGAGAATTGCGGAGCGGTAGCTATCCAGTGAAAATTGATTTGCAGGGATTAACCAACCAGGAGTTGGTGCGAGTTTATCTCCAGGCAACAGGAGAAGAGCCCCGGCTTATTCTGGAAAATTTTAGTTTACCCGATAACTTAGGCTCTCTTATTAACATGCTTCGTCTCTCTTTAGAAGGAGAAGGGAGATTAGGAGAGGAATTGCAGAGAGAGCAAATTGACCCTCGCACAACTTTGGCTATTTCTCGCCGCTTGCGGGCTGCTCGCCGCACCGGGTTAAATCTTCTGTGGAGAGATATTACTCGCTTACCCTATCGAGAAGTCAAAGAAGTGCCAGAAGGTGACTATCACCTGCGATGGAACCGTCCGGGAGGAATATCAGTAGTAGACATTTCTAAACTTACTTATCAGGGACAGGCTTTTGTAGTAGGAGCAGCTCTGCGAGAGATAATGCATCTCAAAGAAAGAGAGCTTTTGGCGGAACCAGTTTTTGTTTACTTAGATGAGCTTAATAAATATGCTCCTCGCACTGGGGGAGGGCCATTGGGTAACATCTTTCGGGACGTGGCCGAGAGGGGACGTTCTTTCAGAGTGGTATTAATTGGGGCAGAACAAACTGCTTCTCAGGTAGACTATCGGGTAATAACTCAGGCAGCAACTACGGTAGTGGGTAGACAAAAGTTAGCTGAACTACACAAAGAAGAATATGCTCATTTAGAGGGAAATTTACGAGATAAAGCGGCTACCCTTTTACCCGGAGAGGTAATCATTGACCAGCCTTTTTTGCGTATTCCCCTCACGGTAAAGTTTCCTCTTCCTCCTTGGGCTACTTCAGAGGAAAACCGAGAAGAGCTATATCGAAAGGGAGCAGTAACGTTTTCTCTCGAAGAAGGGTTAAGAAAACTATTAGGAGAATAGGAGGCATAAAATGCCCAGTGAATTTACGGTAAGAACTCATTCTCAAGAAGAATTTATTGACATTACCAATTTGGTGAAAGGAGTAGTGGCTTCTTCAGGTGTGCAGAAGGGAATAGCAGTAGTTTATATTCCTCATACTACTGCAGGAGTTACCATCAATGAAAGTGCTGACCCCAGTGTGGTAGAGGATATTTTAGAAACTTTACGGAAAATAGTCCCTTTTAATTTTCCCTATCATCATTTAGAGGGCAATGCTCCTGCTCACATTAAAGCTAGTATAATGGGCTCTTCTCTCTCGGTGTTAATTGATAAAGGCAACTTACTTTTAGGAACTTGGCAAGGAATCTTCTTCTGTGAATTTGATGGCCCCCGCACTCGGAGAGTGTGGGTAGAAGTGAGAGGAGAATGACTTGCTGCGCTTGTAAATAGAATGCCTTGTGAGTGAGTGAGGTGTATGCTAAAATTTTTAAAGTCCGAGCTGGTATCGATTGCGCTGTAAAAATCAACAAAAAGGAGGTGAAATTTTTCATTTCGAGCTCGGAGTTGAAAATACCAAAGAGGAGGTCTGAAGATGAGTAGATTTTTTAAAACGAGTGTATTTTGGGGATTGGTAATTGTACTGCTTTTTTCTTTAAGTTTGGTAGCTTTCGCTCAAGAGGAGATGTCTGAGTTAGAGAAAAAAACTGCCGATGAGGTTTTTGCCAAAGCAGATAAAGGACAACCTGATCCGGCCTGGAAGGGGAAGAAATTCACTATTGCTGTGTTAGCTTCTGGTCCTCACGGTGCGATTTCTGGTCCACTGTATTTTTGGCGACCCTATTGGGAACAGCTTACTGGGGCTACTTATGACATAGCTGAAATTCCCTTTGGAGAGCTCCAGGCTAAAATATTCACTGACTTGGCTACTGGAACGGGCAATTATGATTGTATAGTAGGGCCGAGTTTCTTTTATGGAGATTATATTGCCAATGACTGGATTATACCAGTTGACAAATATTTTGAAGATGCTCGTATGCCCAAATGGGACAGAGAATCTATAGCTCTCCCGATTCGGGAACTATTGCAGTGGGGAGAGCACTGGTATGGGTTTAATAATGACCATGATGGTATGGTGCTCTATTACCGCAAAGACCTATTTAACGACCCCCAGTGGCAAGCTCAATTTAAAGAAGAATACGGTTATGATTTTCCTGTTTCTCCCACTACTTGGCAAGAAGTTTTAGATATTGCCAAATTTTTCAACGGTAAAGATTGGAATGGTGATGGAAAAGCCGATTTTGGAATTACTATGCATCTTAAGGTGGGAGAACAAGGATTCTTTAATTATATTGCTTTAGCGGGTTCTTTTGTCTGTATGCCTGCTCCGGGAGACGATCCGGCTAAAGTTACTCGTTACCATAACATGTTCTGGTTTGATCCTGAAACTATGGACCCTCTTATCAATACTCCTGGACACGTTAAGGCTTTAGAGATGCTTACTGAACTCACTAAAGCCGGTCCTGCTGCTATGGTAGGATGGGGTTTAGGAGAAGCTTGGGACGTTTTCCTCCGGGGTAATGCTGCTATGTGCTTTACTTTTGGAGACGTGGGAACACTCTCCCAAGACCCCCGAGTTTCTGTGATTCAGGGGAAATTAGGAGTAGCTCCTATCCCAGGTAGTAAAGAAGTATACGACTTAGAAAGCAAACAATGGGTAACTTTGGAGGAACCAAATTTAGTAGGAAATAAATGCGGTGCCTCGTGGCATGGAGTAATATCTAGCTATGCTGAAGACCCTGATATGGTTGCTCATTTTCTCTCCTGGCAAGCTACTCCTGAAATTAACCACTGGAACGTAGCTTGGGGTTGGACAGGAATTGATCCTGGAACCACTTATGACTTCTTAGAGCCGATAGGTACAGCTAAAATTGAAGATTATACTACCACAGGATACAACGCTGAAGATATAACCCAATTCTTAGATGCTTATCATACTATGTGGTTTGAGTATCCTCGTAGTGTCCCTTATCTTCGAATTGCTGGAGCGGCTGATTACATTGAAAGTTTAGACATTCATATGTCGGAAGCCCTTACTGGTCAAGCTACTCCTCAACAAGCTTGGGATAGAGCGGCTCAAGATTGGAACAGGATTACCGATCAGTTAGGCAGAGAAGAGCAAAAAGAACTTTATAAGGAAGCCATTGGTTATAGTGGTGAGTAAAACATAGAGATCGGAAGA
>JARRCQ010000077.1 GCA_029982105.1 Candidatus Atribacteria bacterium
GGATAACTTTGAGTGGGCTTTGGGATGCTCAAAGAGATTTGGCATAGTGTATGTGGATTATGAGACTCAAAAAAGAATAATAAAAGATAGTGGCTATTGGTATTCTAAGGTAATAAAAAGTAATGCTATTGAATAAATAATTTTTCCTCACTTTGCTGTTATAAAAGTTGCAAGAAAGCAGAATACCGAGAAGGGGTATCACTTGGATTTTTGTAATTAACTATAAAAATGAGCGGGGAGAGAGGTTATGGCTAAAATCAAAGTGGGAGTGGTTGGAGCGGGTAATATTGGTGTAGTTCATGCTCTTGCCTATAGAGATGTTCCTGAGGCAGAGCTCTGGGCTATTGCTGATATTGATTCTGAGCGTCTTTTTGAGGTACAAAAAAAGTTAGAAATTCCCAAAGCTTATACCAATTATGAAGACCTTTTAGGAGATCCAGAGATTGAAGCGGTGAGTGTATGTTTACCTAATTTTCTCCATCACCAGGTTGCTTGTGCGGCTTTAGAAAGTGGGAAACATGTACTTTTGGAAAAACCTATGGCTGTAAATGCTAAAGAAGCTTCTGATATTTTAAATTGTGCCAAGAGAAATAACAGAATTCTTATGATTGGTTTTAACTATAGATTCCGACCAGAAATTGTGACTCTTAAGTCCTGGGTGGAAGATGGTCTCTTAGGGGAAATATATCATGCTCAGTCTATTATTTTGAGGAGAAGGGGCATTCCAGCTATGGGAAGCTGGTTTACCACTAAAGCTAAATCTGGTGGTGGGGCATTGATTGATATAGGAGTTCATTATCTGGATTTGGGGATGTGGCTTATGGGCTATCCGAAACCGGTAAGTGTTACTGGCCTTACTTTTGATAAAATTGTTACCCGCCAACCTTATATTTATGTGGATATGTGGGGTGAACCTGTGCCTGGTGGGCCTTGCGATGTAGATGAGTATGCTATTAGTCTCGTCCGATTCCAAAATGGAGCTGCTCTGTGGATGGAGAGTAGCTGGGCGCTCAATGCTCAGGATGATGATAGAGTTCAAATTTTTGGAGATAAGGCAGGGGCAAAAGTAAGCTCAGGTGAGGGACTTACTCTCTTTGGAGAATGGGGAGGCAAAATTGCTGATATAAAACCTCAAATTAAATCTCAACCTCTAAGTAATGCCTATAGAGAAGAGGTTCTTCACTTTTTGGAGTGTATAAGAGAAGGTAAAGAGCCTATGGCTTCTGGTGAACAAGGGCTCATTGTTCAAAAAGTAATCGATGCTATTTATGAGTCTGGAAAACGGCAAGAAGAAATAAAAATAAGCTAAAAAAATTGGAAAGGAGTTTGAGAGATGAAGCTGGCAGTATCTTCGTGGAGTCTGCGTGACCATGTGAACAAAGATTTCCCCCTTCCAGACTTTCCTAAAGTGATAAAAGAACGTTATGGCATAGAAGCAGTAGAACTTTGTCAGATGCATTTTCCGGCTCAGGATTCTAAATATCTTGATGAAATAATAAATGGATTACAGGCTGCGGGGTCTGTGGTTATAAATATGCCCATCGATACTGGAAATATATCTCAATTAGATGATCGGAAGCGGAGTCACGATATTAAAATCATCGAAAGCTGGATGGATGTGGCGGCTTATATTAACTCTCCTAATGTCAGGGTTAATACTGGGAGCCAGAACCAGGGAGTTGTAGATTTATCCATAACTGTAGATTCCTATCGGAAGTTGGCAGAGTATGGTGAGAAAATTGGAGTTATGGTACTTCTGGAAAATCACGGAGGAATATCAGCGGATCCCCATAATATAGTAAAGTTATTTGAAGAGGTGGGATATGAGAACTTCAGAGCCTGTCCCGACTTTGGGAATTTCTCACCGGAAGTGCGTTATCAAGGGCTGGAAATGATGGCTAAGTATGCAGTAATAGCTCATGCTAAAGCTTATGATTTTGACGAAGGGAGTGGAATGTCTGAAGAAGACTTTGTAAAGTGTTTAAATATTTTAAAATCTACAGGGTTTGATGGATATTTATCAGTGGAATTTGAAGGTAAAAAAGACCAGTATTCTGGCGTACAACGGATAATCGAGCTGATTAAAGCAAATTGGTGACTTATTCTAAATCGATAAGCTCACTAATATATATCATTTCTTTTGAGATGCATCCATTAGCTATTGAGTAACGTTAGCCGTCTTTTGTATTGTGTTAGCTCCGTTGTATAAGGTAAATTTTGTTTTTCTGAACTTATCAGTTATAGATATGAGGATGCTTTTGTTTTTTAAATATGGTAAAATGTTAGCGTAAAAAGGAGAGTGTGAGAATTAATGTCTGAAGATGTAGATTCTCCAAGTAACAAGCGCCAAAGAGCGCTCGCTGCTTGGTTTGTTTTTTGGGTTATCCAAACTGTACTCTCTTTCCATAACTACTGCTTACGAGAAATTTACTCTTTGTTTTTCTCTGCTTTTAGGAGGTTGTATTAATCTCTATGGGATATTTAGCTACTATTCTTCTCATTTTACTTCTGATTTTTATCAATGCCTTCTTTGCTGCTTCAGAGATTGCTTTAATTTCTACACGTCGACTAAAATTGAAGCTGATGAGAATGGAAGATTCGGAAGAGTTGCAAGCTATTCGTCGTCTCTTGGAAAAACCCAATGAGTTTTTAGCTACTATTCAGATTTGCATAACTTTAGCCGGGTTTTTTGCCAGCGCTACTGGAGCAGTCTCTCTTTCTCGAAAGTTAGGAAGTAGATTAGAAGGTACTTCGCTTCCCATATTAGGAACTTTGGGAGAAGAGCTGGCGGTTATTTTAGTTACTTTTATAATCTCTTACTTGAGCTTGGTTTTGGGAGAACTGGTTCCTAAAAGAGTAGCTTTGGCTAACCCGGAGAAATTTGCTCTTCGAGTGGCTCGTCCTATAGTTTTTTTGTCTCAAGCGTTTAAGCCTTTAGTAACTCTTCTTTCTGCTTCTACTGATTTTATATCTCGCATTTTAGGTGTTCCTCAGGAAGAGGTATATTCACTTACTGATGAAGAGTTAAAATTGTTTATCGCTGAGCAAAGAGGTCTACCACTTGATGAGAGAAGATTGATTAACGAAGTTTTTGATTTTGGAGATACTTTAGCATATGAAGTTATGACTCCTCGCACCGATATGGTATGTATAGAGGATAGCGCTACTATAAAAGACGCCTTAGAGCTTTCCTTGCAGAGCCATTTTTCTCGTCTCCCGGTCTATCGGGGCGATTTGGATAACATTCTGGGATTTGTACATATTAAAGATATTTTGCCCCACTTAAATATTGGGGATATGGACAAATCGGTAAGAGAAATAATGCGCCCTATACATTTTGTTCCCCTTACCAAAAGAGCTATGGAATTACTAAAAGAGCTACAGCAGAAAAGAATTAATATGGCTATTGTTTTGGATGAATATGGAGGTACGGCAGGGTTAGTTACTATTGAAGATCTTCTGGAGGAATTGGTAGGGGAAATAAGGGATGAACATGACCGAGAGACTGCTCCCTATCGGAAGATTAGCGATAGTGAGTATCTGGTAGATGCTTCTCTTCCCATTGAAAGTCTAAACGAACTTTTAAATTTGTCTCTCCCAGAGAGTGAAGAGTTTGAATCGGTAGGGGGATTAGTGATGGAGCTTCTGGGAAAAGTTCCCGAAGAAGGAGAAATGGTGGAAGTAAATGGCTATCAGCTGAGGGTAGAAAGAATGAAAGGGAAAAGGATTCTTACTTTGCGTCTTTGGGTGAAAGAGAAAGGAGAAGATAATAATGGGGAAATTAATTATAGCTCATGATTTAGGAACTACTGGTAACAAGGCTACTCTTTTTGATGAAGGAGGGAAAAGAATAGCCAGTGAGTTTTTTGGATATGATACTTATTTCCCCGATGCTCTTTCCGTAGAACAAAACGCAGAGGACTACTGGCAGGCAGTAGTCTATTCTACTCGTCGACTACTGGAGAAAGGAAAAGTCAAAAAGGAAGATATCGGGGTTATTTCTTTCTCCGGGCAGATGATGGGAGCACTACCGGTAGATGACAAAGGTCAGCCTCTTTATCATATTCTTATCTGGGCAGACAGAAGAGGAGTAGAAGAGGTAGAGTGGATAAAGAAAAGGATAGGAGAAGACCGGATTTATCAATTAACTGGTCACCGATTAAGCGCCAATTATTCTTTAGCTAAAATTCTTTGGTTTCGTAATCATTTACCGGAAATTTATAACAAGGCTTATAAATTTCTTTTAGCTAAAGATTTTGTGGTTTTTAGGTTAACTGGCCAATGGGCGACCGATTTTTCTGATGCGTCGGGGACTAATCTTTTTGATTTGGCTCAAGAAACCTGGTCGGTAGAGATATTGGATAAAGTGGGGATAGAGGAAAATAAACTTCCCCCTCTCTATCCCTCTACAGCAGTAGTAGGAGAACTTACCGAAGAAGCGGGAGAAGAATGTGGACTTTTACCTGGAACCCCAGTAGTAATTGGGGGAGGTGATGGCCCTTGTGCTGCTTGTGGAGCAGGAGTGGTAGAAGAAGGGGAAGCCTATCTTTATCTTGGTTCTTCTTCCTGGATTGCTTTTGCCTCTTCTCAGCCTTTTTATGACCCGGAGAAAAGGACTTTTACCTTTCACCACTTAGAAAAAGGTCTTTTTATGCCTACAGGCACTATGCAATCGGCTGGAGGGTCATATCAGTGGTGTCGAGATGCACTTTCTGAAAGAGAAAAAGCTCTGGCTCAAGAATTGGGTGTGAGTGTGTATCAGTTAATGGACCTCGAAGCAAACAAAGTCTCTCCGGGATGTGATGGTTTGCTTTTTCTTCCTTATCTTTTGGGGGAGAGGGCTCCCTGGTGGAATCCTCATGCTCGAGGGGCGTTCATAGGTTTAACCCCTTCTCATGGTAAGCCTCATCTCATCCGCTCGGTTTTGGAGGGAGTTAGCCTTAATCTCCGAATAATACTCGATGCTTTTCGAGAACAAGGGCTTTGTCCTGATGTTTTGCGTCTCATTGGGGGAGGGGCGAAGGGAGATTTTTGGTCTAATCTTTTAGCTCAAGTTTTGGGATTAGAAATTTTACGTCCCCAGTATCTGGAGGAAGCTACTTCTTTAGGAGCAGCTGTTGCTGGAGGAGTAGGAATAGGGATATTTAAAGGGTTACAAGTGGCAAAGGAATTGGTAAAAATAGAAGACCATTTTTCTCCTCGAGCAGAAATGGTGGAAACCTATAATCGTTTATATCCTATCTTTAAAAAAGCTTATCTTTCTCTACTTCCCGTATTTGATGATTTAAGTTCTTTTAAGGGTTAATTTTGTGGAGGAGAATTTTTTCTCCTCCCCTGGCTTTGATTTTTTTCTGGGCATTACTTTGGTAAGAAGCAATCTCTAAGTATCCTGAGCTATCAGGATGAATAAGAAACTCCCCTTGGGGTACTGCAGCGTAAACCAGATGATAAGTAGCTATAAATTTTTTTCCTCCCACCTGGATAATTACTTTTTCTCCTTCTTTTATTCCTATTTCTTGTAGGTAACATCCAGGAAGATTGGTTTGTAAGTTACCGAAACGATCGGTATAGGCTATCTCACCCTGCAGGTTTTGATTTTTAATCTCGGCTTTTTCATAAGGGAGGGAAACTAAATCTTTGAGGTCTATGGAGGAGCCTAACTCTTCAATTGATATACCTTTTGATAGGTGAGCGGCACAGGGAGCAAATATATCTCTTCCGTGAAACGTGGAAGAGGGGAGAGGGTGGTAAAAATATTGAGCATGGTTTAGTTCTACTATTTTTGCCACTTTTTCGTTTTCGACTATCAAAGTGAAAAGGCCGTTATCGGGACCTACAAAAGTATAGCCTCTTTCCAGTTGTAAAGCCAAGGCCTTTCTTTGCGTTCCCACTCCATAATCTACTACAACTAAAAATATGCTTTCTGGTGGAAAATCGCTAAATGACCGAAAAAGCACATACATTGCTTCTCGAACATTAAAAGCTTCCACCTCATGAGTTAAATCAATAATTTCTGTTTGAGGGTTTATTTTTTTGATTACTGCTTTGGTTACTCCTACATAGTAACCCTTGTACCCCCAGTCAGTTAAAAAAGCTATATAAGACATAATTAACGAGAATCTTTTATTCTTTTTCCAAACTATCTAAGGTTTTCTGGACCAAGGGGAGAAAGGTAAAAGCTGGTCCTCCTCCCATCACTACTCCAACGCTGGCTGCTTCTAAAATCTCTTCCCGGGAGGCACCACTTTTTTTCGCTCCACGAGCATGAATCATTATGCAATTTTCACAGTGCATGGCTACACCTACTGCTAAAGCTATTAGTTCTTTAACTTTAAGACTTAATGCCCCTTCACTCATTACTTTTCCATAAAAATGATTAAACCCTTCTATTGTAGAAGCAGCTTCTTCTTTTATGGCTCGCAATCCTTTTTTGTAATCCTCAAAAAATTCTCGAGGTTCAGTAGTCAAATTTATTACCTCCTTATAATTTAGTTAACCAGTTTTCATAATCTGATTCTTCTCCTCTCACTACTCGGAAGAAGACTTCTTGTAAGAGACGAGTTATTTCTCCTCGTTTTCCTGTACCGATTTTTCTACCATCTACTTCAGCGATAGGAGTAATTTCTGCTGCTGTTCCAGTAAAGAAAGCCTCATCGGCGAGATAAAGGTCGTCTCGGGTGCAAAGAGTTTCCTTCACTTCCATACCCAGTTTACGAGCAATTGTCATCACTGTATCTCGAGTAATTCCTAAAAGAATAGAATAGGGGTGGGGAGTAAAGATTATACCATTTTTCACAAAAAATATATTTTCTCCACTTCCCTCGGAAATGAAGCCGTTGATATCCAATAAAATTGCTTCATCATAACCTAAGTCTTTTGCTTCTACCTTGGCTAGACTTGAGTTTAAGTAGTTGGCGCTGGTTTTTGCTCGAGGAGAACCAGAGTTAATATAGGTTCTGGTGTAAGAAGATATTTTAGCCCGGATTCCTTCTGTAATTCCTTTTTCACCCATATAAGCTCCCCAGCACCATACCGCTATTGCACAATCAACACCGCAAGATGATGGATCTACTCCCATTTCTCCGTATCCTCTAAAAGCAATAGGTCGGATATAACATTCCTCTACCCCATTAGTTTTGATGGTGTCTATTACTCCTCTTTCTAATTCTTCCGGAGAATAAGGAATAGTCATACGTACAATATGAGCCGAGTTGTAAAATCTCTCCAGATGGTCTTTTAAACGAAATACTGCAGGACCGCTATTGGTTTTATAACAACGAATTCCTTCAAAAATAGCTGTTCCATA
>JARRCQ010000078.1 GCA_029982105.1 Candidatus Atribacteria bacterium
AGAAAAAAAGCTTCTCTTTCTTTTTGGGTAGCTATAGACCACCAACCCAAATCTCCTTGAGGATAAACTGTATCTTCTACTTTAAAGATTTCTTCTTGAAAACGCAAGACTCCATTTTTTACCAATTTCTCCCATTTTTTCTTTTTTCGACCAAACTTCTCCTGAAAAACAAAAAAATTCATCCCCTGAGAAGGAACGCTAAAGCCCTCTTTTTGATCCATATCATGAGAGCCAGAAAAAACTCTACTTCCTGCTGCCTCCCAAAAGGAAGGTAAAAGTACAGGGGTAAACAAAGAAAGCACCATTCCCCAAGGAATTAAGTATAGTTGAGAAAGAGTTTTAGCCCATAATAGCTTCACTTTCCCCAGGGGCACAACGGGCGCTAATCGTAATATTTCTTTTACTTCTAAACTGGGAGGAGGCTCATCCTCTAAGGCTACTACCCAACCCAAAAGGTAGCGATTTTTGAATTCCACTTCCACTAAACTGCCTACTTCAATCTTGTTTTCCAGAAAAGAAGGGATGAAATAAGAAAATTCAGAAAATAGAGGAAGAGGTAGAGCTACAGAGGCACAATGAGCATTCATCACCAAAAGTGAGTCAAAAGATAAAAAACTATTTCTTCCGCTAAATCTCTTTTATCCAACAGGGGTAGCTCCTTTTCTCCCCCTTGGCAGTCTACTATCCAGGCTTTATTGGTAAAGGCTTCAAATCCACTTTCTCCTGGAGAAATGAGGTTTGCTACTATCATATCTGCATTTTTCTTTTGCAATTTTTTACGCGCTTCTTCTTGAGGGTTATCTGTTTCGGCACAGAAACCTACTACTATCCTTTTCCCCTTATTTTTGGCTAACTCAGACAAAATATCAGGGTTTTTAACCAAAGTAAGAGTGAAATCCTCTTTTCCCTCTTTTTTAATCTTAGAAGGAGAGAATGAAAAAGGGCGAAAATCAGAAACTGCAGCATTCATGAACAAAACATCGCTATTTTCCCACTCTTTTTCTAAAGCGCTTTTCATCTCCTGAGCAGTCTCCACCTTTTCTATTCCTATCCCGGAAGGAAGGCGAGAAGAAACATTACCTACTACCATTTTTACTTCTCCCTTACAGGCTCGGGCCAGGGACGCTAAAGCCCCTCCCATAAAACCACTGGATGGGTTAGAAATAAAACGAGCTGGGTCCAACCATTCTCTAGTAGCACCAGCACTGATTAAAATTTTTTTTCCCTGAAACTCAGTGTGAGGATAAAGATGATAAAAAATCTCCTCTACTAAGTTTTCCAGGTCTGGTAATCTTCCTTCTCCTTCTTCTCCGCAAGCCAGACTCCCTGAAGCAGGATAAACTACCCTCATTCCTCGACTCATAATTTTTTTTAAATTATCCTGCACCACCGGGTTATTCCACATAGTAACATTCATAGCAGGAGCTAAAATAGCTTTATTGGGGTCTACCAAAAGAAGGGTGCTCAAAAGGTCATCGGCAATACCACAAGCCGCTTTACCTAAAATGTTAGCAGTAGCTGGGACAACAACTATAGCATCACTTTCTCTTACCAAATTAATATGAAGGATTTCTCCTTCTCCATCAAAAAGGTCAGTATAAACCTTCTCTCTGGTTACCGCTTCAAAAGAACTTTTACCCACTAAAGCTAAAGCATTTTTAGTTAAACAAGTCTTTATTTGAGCTCCAGCTTTGGTAAGATAGCTGGCTAAATTTATAGCTTTAAAAGCTGCTATCCCTCCTGTCACTCCTAAAACAATTTTCTTACCTTTCCAAAATTGAGAAGGATGATAAATAATCATTCTTCCACAAAATCGAAACTGATTTTTCCCGCACTCAATTCTTCGAGAGCAACAAACAAAGGACTGTGAGCTTCTTTCAACTCTACCAAAGGCACAGCCCCCTCATTTAACTGTTTAACTCTCTTAGCTATCACTACAGCAACAATATATATATTGCCTACTTTTTTGACTAAGTCATCAATGGAAAGCATCTTCTCACCTCACCTTATCCGGCATCGTTCAGCTAAAATTATGGAACGAAGCTTATCCACTGCATCTTCTAACACATCATTGACCACTAAATAATTGTAATCCCTGATAGATTGCATCTCAAGATGAGCGTTGGTCATCCGCAACAGAATATTGTTTTCCGGGTCAGAATGTCTTTCTCTAAGCCTCTGCTCTAAGGCTTTAAGAGAAGGAGGGGCAACAAAAATAAACACCCCACTTGGATAATCGTTTTTCACCTGTCTGGCTCCCTGTACATCGATTTCTAAAATCACATCAAAACCCTCCTTTAACCATTCTTCCACCGGACGACGAGGAGTTCCATAATAATTACCATGTACTTTTGCCCACTCAATAAATTCTCCTCGTCCTTTCATCTCTTCGAAAGTTTGCATATCTACAAAATAATAATCCACACCCTCCTCTTCCTCTTGACGAGGAGGACGAGTAGTACAGGAAATAGAATACTTCAGAGCTGGACACCTCTTCATCACTTCTTTTCTAAGAGTACTTTTGCCTACCCCTGATGGCCCAGACAGGACAAAGAGTAACCCACTCATCACTCACTCCACATTGCGAACTTGCTCCCACATTTTCTCTATTATCGTTTTCATTTCCACTACCAAAGACGAAACTTCTACCTGACAAGATTTTGAACCTACAGTGTTAACCTCGCGGTTCATCTCCTGAAGAATAAACTCTAACTCCCTACCTATCGCTTTATCCTGAGAAAGGAGTTTATTCATACGGTTAATATGAGCTTTCAATCTTACTATCTCTTCATTAATGTCGCTCTTTTCGACATAGAAAATCACTTCTTGGGCTAGGAGTGCTTCATCAATTTTCGCCTCAGGTAAAAATTCCTTTATTCGCTGAAGCAATTTATCGCGATAATAATTATGAACCAAGGGAGCCTTATTTTCTACTTCTCCCGTCAACCTTTCTAATTCTTTTGACCAGAATAGAAGGTCTTCCCTCAGATGTCTCCCCTCTACTTCTCGATAAAAAATAAGAGATTGAATAGCTTGTTTAAGAAGAGGATAAAAACTTTCCCACTCTTCTTCCCACCGAGAGCTCTCTTCTTTAACTTGCACTATCTCTCCCACCTGCAAAAGAGAAAAAAGATCGGGCTGCTGAAGGAGGTGCAGCTCTTGCGCAATCTTTTGAAGAGCTTTCCAGTAGGAACGAGCCAAAACTACATTAGCTTCTATTGAAAAAGCCTCTTCTTGAGGTTCAAATTCTATTCTGACTTCTACTTTTCCTCGAGAAATATCCTCTTTTACCAGATTTCTTATTTTGTCTTCCCACATATTCATTTCTCGAGGAACACGACAATTAAGTTCTAAAAAACGGTGGTTTAAAGTTTTAAGATAAATTTTATAAAAACCTAATTTTCCTGCTCCTTCTACGTATCCAAATCCAGTCATGCTTCTCATTAAAATTACGCCCCTTATAAAATAAGTTAAGCAAGAAGATATGGCATTATATTATTTAATAAGTTCAATCCTGTCAAATATAACTATTAGGGGGTAAACCCCCTAATAACCCCCAAAAGATAAAGAACTAAAACAAATACAAAGAAAACACACAAAGAGCAAAAATCACTGGTGGGAAAGACGCCACCAGTATAGGGGGGAAAACACCCCCCTAATAACCCCGACTATAGGGGGTAAACCCCCTATCACCCCCAAAAACAAAGGGAGAAAGACAAAAACTTAAGAACAAAGACTAACTGAAGAAGTAAAAGCATCTTCCTCAGTATAGGGGGGAAACCCCCTATAACCCCCAAAGGCAAAGGAAAAAGACAAAAACTTAAAAACTGAAAAACATAAAACTACAAAAACTACTGAGGAAGGCAAAGCCTTCCTCAGTAGGGAAAGCTCTAACTTTCCCCAGTATCGTCAAAGTAGTTCTGCTCTAAATCGTATTCTTCTTCTATCTCTTCTTCATTTCCAAACATTTCTCCTGTTCCCATCAGTTCCCACACATCTAAGCTCTCTTCCTTTAATTCCTCTTTTCTTTTCTTCTCTGCTCCTTCAGTAGAAAGGCGAATATGTCTATATTTACTGAAACCAGTACCAGCAGGGATAGCTTTTCCAATAATTACATTTTCTTTAAGGCCAATTAAGTCATCAACCTTGCCTTTGATAGCCGCATCAGCTAAAACATGAGTAGTCTGTTGAAAAGAAGCAGCAGAGAGAAAGCTATCTACCGCCAAAGAGGCTTTAGTAATTCCCAAGACTACCGGCTTCCCTGTGGCCACTTGTTTCAATCCCGGCAAATACAATATTTCTTCTACTAAACTCTTGATTTCTTTATCTTCATCTGGTTCTCGGATGAGAAGAAATCCTATATTATCTCCAGCAATTTTAATTACATCATCTCTATCAATTACTTCTCCAGCTTTCACCATCACTACTCCATCGCTTCCCGATACAATATCTTGAGCTACCACTTTACCCACTATTTCCTTTTCTAAAAGCTCTATCAACCTACCTTCTATGGAGAAAAAGCGACCATCAGAGAGAGGAATTTCTTTTACTCCCTCACTAACCAATCGACGGGCTATACCTCTACTTATTGCCTGTCCAGCCTGAACAATAACCTCACCATTTTGAGGGCTAATTATATCTTTAGCTACTTCTTTCCCTAAAATCTCTTCTCTTAAAGCCTTAACCAGACTTTCTTTGATAGGGAAAACTTTGACATCCTTCCAAACTACTACCTTTTCTACCCCATGTTCTTCAAGTAACTCGATAGCTTCATTGTCCAATCGAGCATTAGCTGAAAGAAGCACTTCACCGCTTTGAGGACTTACAACTTCTTCAGCCAAGATCGATCCTCGTAATTTCTCCCAAATAGCTTTATCTCTTACTCTCAATTTAATTGGCCCCATATCAGCTATCTGATCTAATATTTCTGGCTTTAATAACTCACCAGCTTTTAGTAAAGCTTTATCTTCTGCAGCTTTTACTTCTTCTACATTAACTTTATCTATTAATTCTATTTCCAGATTACGATAACCCCGGATTACTTTAAGTAAATTACCCTTTTTCTCCACCAAGAAAGGCTTGCAATCAGAAGAGAGAATGAGTCTAATATCACCTTCATCAAGAACTCTTCCTTGAGGTAACACAACTTCACCAGTTATATCTACTATTTCCTTCACTAAAACAGCGTCGGTTAAAAACTCTTGTGCTTTCTCGGTTAATAGCTTATTTTCTTCTCCAATTTTTTGATTTTCTTCGTTGAAGTCTTCTAAAAATACCAATTCTCCGGATAGAAGAATAGTATCACCAGCATTTTCAACCATAACCTTATTGAGGTTGGCAATCTGGCGAATAATCACTTCAATATGCTTATCATTGATACTCACTCCTTGTGAAACATAAACCGACTGAATTTCATTGAGAAGGTATTCTTGCACCGCTTTAATACCTTTTATTCTCAAAATATCTCGAGGGTCAATAGGTCCTAAAGTAAGTCGATCTCCTGCTTTTACCTTCTCTCCTTCGGTAACACAAATTCTTACATCTTGAGGGACAAAATAAGTCCGCACTGATTGATCTTCTTCCTCCTCATCAGGGAGAACATAAATTTTCCTTCTCGTCCCCACTGTTTCTATTTTTTCCACCACTCCATCTACATCAGAAAGGGAAGCAGCTTTTTTAGGCTTTCTCGCCTCAAAAAGTTGTTCCACTCGAGGTAAGCCTTGGGTAATATCTTCACCGGTCACTCGGATACCACCAGTATGGAAAGTACGTAGAGTAAGCTGAGTTCCTGGTTCTCCTATGGATTGAGCAGCCACTACTCCTACTGCTTCTCCTATATCCACCAATCGCCCGGTGGCTAAATTTCTACCATAGCACTTCTGACACACTCCGTAACGAGTCCGACAGGTGAGAGGTGACCTCACTAACGCTTCTTTTACTCCTCTTTCTTTAAGTAAAGAAACTGCTTCTTCATTAATCTCTTCCCCAGCATAAACTAATACCTCTCCACTATTCTGATCTACTATGTCTTTTAGTGCTACTCTTCCCAAAGCTCGTTCTTCAAAAGCCTCTATAAGATGTTGATTCTCATCTTGCAAGTCAGAAAGTAGAACCCCTTCTTCTGTTCCACAATCTTCTTCTCGAATAATCATATCCTGAGCCACGTCTACTAAACGACGAGTAAGATAACCAGATTTAGACGTTCGCAGAGCAGTATCAGCCAAACCTTTTCTAGCTCCATGAGTAGAAATAAAGTACTCTAATACGCTCAAGCCTTCCCGGAAATTAGCCTTGATAGGATATTCTATAATCCTTCCTGAGGGGTCAGCCATTAAGCCCCGCATACCAGATAATTGACTAACCTGGCGAATACTTCCTCGAGCTCCTGATTTAGCCATCATATTAACTGGGTTGAATTCATCCAAGTTTCTCAAAATAGCGTCAGCAACTTTGTTAGAAGCATCAGTCCATATATCTACAACTTTTTGTTCTCTCTCTTCTTCAGTAATCAGTCCTTCAGCATAATGTTGATTAATCTCCTCCACCCGCTGATTGGCTTCTTCGATAATATCCCACTTTTCAGGAGGAATTTCCAGATCTTGTATACTAATAGTAGTTCCCGAACGAGTGGCAAAATTAAATCCGGTTCTTTTAATCTTATCCAATATAGATACGGTAGCTTCATTTCCCAGTTTTCGGTAGCAAAGGTCAACAATCTCTGTCAACTTCTTCTTAGTTACGGGCTCGTTATAGTAAGGCATATCACCTGGTAATAGACCATTAAATATAGCCCTACCTAAGGTGGTTTCTTTTATTTCCGGGTGTTTCTTACTAACTTCTCTAATTCTTATGGACTCGTGTAAGTCTAAGCTACCAAGTTGGTAAGCAAGAAGGGCTTCATCTATATCACCAAAACATCTCCCACTTCCTTCATTTCCCGATAAAGTTAGGTAGTAGCATCCCAATACCATATCCTGAGTAGGAACAGCCACTGGCTTACCGCTCGCTGGAGAAAGAACATTATGAGAAGAAAGCATAATAACTTGTGACTCAGCTTGTGCCTCAGCCGAGAGAGGAACATGTACTGCCATTTGATCTCCATCAAAGTCAGCATTAAAAGCTGAACATGCTAAAGGATGTAGCTGAATGGCATTACCTTCTACTAAAACAGGCTGAAATGCTTGAATACTCAATCGGTGCAGAGTAGGAGCCCGGTTGAGCAAAACTGGGTGTTCAGCTATTACTTCTTCTAAGGCTGCCCACACTTCTTCGTCTCGTGCCTTTTCTACCATTCTCTTGGCGCTTTTGATATTTTGGGCA
>JARRCQ010000079.1 GCA_029982105.1 Candidatus Atribacteria bacterium
AGTCTGCGACGCAAGATTAAGAAAACTTACAAAACAAAAGACAAGAACCGCAGAGGAAGACAAAGTCTTCCTCTGCGCGTAGCGACCTTGAGTTTTTGACTTCCGATGTAATTTACTTTTTTAAAGTTTTAATGTTTCAACCAGTTTTGCGGGATACTATAATTGATGGCTTGAGTCAGCAAAAAGAACCTCAAGCCATCAATGCGACTGTCTATTTAATTTCAAAAGTTTTTGTTTCCTTCAGGATTTCCTTTCCTTCGTTTTTGATAGTTATCTCTGCTTGAAATTTTCCCGGTTTAATAGGAGTCCGAGAATCTAAAACTAAAGAGCTTTCCATCCCTGGTAAAACCACATCTAAAGCATTACTACTTGAAGAAAGGGAAATGGTTTGAGCAGGCATTACAGCGACAGCTCCTTTTTCCCGGGCTTTTTCATCTATTATTTCAGAAAGAGTAATAGAACAAGAAGGATTTATATGAACGTTACCGGTATTCAAATAATTAATTACGATTTGAGGACGGAGTTCACCTTTTCTTTCTTCAATCAGGTTGACTTCTATGTTTTTGATAGAGACTTCTTCTTTTTTTTCTCCTTTAATGTTATAAAGTATCAAAAAAGCGGAAGTGGAGAAACTTTGCTGGAGTTCTTCACTTAAAGGTTCTGCACCTGCCTTTTTGGGAACAAAATCTACCTTTACATATTTATTGCCATCAGTTAATTCGTCGGGACTATTGATGGTTATTTTTACAACTTTACTTTTGTGGGGTGGTATATCAAACTCTGCTGGGGTTACCCTCACGTATGGACTAAATTTGGTCGACTCTATATTGGATACATCTCTAACTGAGGTTTCAATGATCAGTGAACGAGAAGAATCATTGTAAACCGGAATGGTGAAATTACGGTTAGAATGAGGAAGGATTTTGCTTTCAATAAGGTCGTCTTTTAAAGTTATGGAAATTGGCTCCTCAATTGCAGAAAGCTTTTTTTCAAAAGTAGCGCTTTCTACTATTTCCCCTTTAATATTAAAAGAAACCTGAGCTTGAGCAGTGCTTATTCCTCCATAATCAATAAGAGCTAAAGCGCTATATTCTCCGGGAGGAAGAGGCTTGGTTACCAAAGTAACAAAATTAATCTTATTTCCGGGTATTACTCTACCTCTTCCGCTTCCCAGGGGGGAATCAATGATTTTCTTTCCCTCTTTACTGATAACCAGCTGTCCCTTACCTTCAATAAAATTTTTACCCCGATTAGAAAGAGTAGCTACAAATTTTAACCCCTCCTGTTCTTTCACGACTTCAAATTTTTCTATTTCTCCGTATTTTCCAGTTCTGGTTTGTCTTACACCCCGCCGGTGAACCTGAAGAAAGACGACACCACCGGCCTGCAGATTTATATTGATCATAGCAGGCATAGCTCCTTCCACTGTCGAGCTTTGATTTGTTTCCTGATTTTCGCTCTGTAAGACAACCATAGCTACATAGGAGCCAGGAGAAACGCTACCAGGAACTATTAATTCGGCTTTTATCTCCTTTCGTTGTAAAGGGGGTACTACAATCTTTTGGTCTCGTAATTTTATCCAGTTAGAACAGGAAATCCGGGGATTAAATGCCAGAGAGTCTTTTGCTTCTATTACTGGTAAATATTCTCCCCACTCCCCCTGACGCACATCAGCAACGAAGCAAGAAAAATAAACTTCTTTTTCTGTTTCATTAATGATATTAAAAGAGAGATCGCTCCTACTTCCAGGAGCTAATTCCAAATCCACTGAAAGAGGGCTAAAAGTGATTCCTCCTTGAGAAAAAGCAGAAGATGATAAAAATAACAGGATAATTGCGACTAACATTCCTTTTAAATGCTGATTTTTCACGTTTTTTCCTCCTTTCTGCGCCCCCCAATGGGGGGCGCAGAAAAAATACTTTAGCGTTTAACTTTCTTCACCACAGCCATCTTCATTACAGCCAAGGATAAGGCCAAGACGGCCAAGAAGAACAGCTTTCTATAAGGTTTACTGTTATAGTAGCTCCATCTTTGTCTGCATAGTAACCTGCCGAATCACATAGGCTGACTCCAATGGCATTCCATAGCTTCCAGATATAAAGATGGTTGCCTTCATTCTCTGGTACATAGTCACTTGTTCTATTGAGGTCTTCTGCTGTTACCCATGTCGTAGTAGAACAAAAAGGAGGGGGGTAAATTTGTTGTTTTGCGTACCAAACTAAAATTTGGTCTTGTGTCCAGTCCCCCAAGTCCCAAGACCAATTTTTTAAGTTCTCAAATCCAGAAAAGGTAATTTTGACCATGCCATTAGAAGCCACAATACCAGTTATACCATCAACCGAGTAAGTACCAGGTTTGTACACCGTCCAGTCAATTCGGGTGGCTGAAAGCGATACATAAACCCATTGTTTAACAAGGGCAGAAACATTAACTGTAATTGTAGGATCTGAATTACAATAATAGTATTCATTGTCACCGACCTTGTAAGGAACGCTTGTCGCAACTGAATATTTGCTACTTTCATCAGATGACGGCGTTGCGCCAAATATATTGTTCAATATTGTGCTAATCTCAGAATCAGGTGGTGGAGTGGCTAAAGGGGGTAGTTGAGGAACTACAGGAGTCGGGACGGGTACCTCTGCCCAGGCCACTCCTAATCCCAGTATCAATACCAATATCCATACTAAAGCTAACTTTTTCATTTTCTTTCCTCCTTCTAATTTTTTCAACTTTTTAAATCTCACTAATTTCGCTAACACCACAATTCACCGAATACCGACTTTTTTTTAAAAATCCAGCTAACCCCCTATTTATTTTCCACCTCCCTCTAAAACTTCGAATTCTATTTCTCGCCGATCAAGATTTATCAGCTGACGGCCTCTCTGAGCTGACATACGCACTTCTAAAAGATAAATTCCTGGTAAAAGTGATCTCTTATCCCAGGGAATAGAGAAATATCTTTCTCCCTGAGGGAGTACTAAAGAGGGATTTTCCCGAAAACGGAGGCGGTTAATTATTTTCCCCTCTGAATTTTTCACCAGTAAGCTTCCTTCCACTTCTAAATGGGTGTTTCCAGTATTTTGAAAGGTAACTTTGCCCTCTTCTATAGATATTTCTTTAATTTCACCCCCGATTTTTTCCGTTCGGGGAATGGTAAGAAAAATTAAACTCCCCGTCCGAATTCCCAGAGCAATTTTCCCCCGAGGGATTTCTCGAGGCAAAGCTTCAAAGACCACTACTCCATACCTTGCCCCTCGCTCTCCTCGAGGAACCCGGAGTTCAAAACCTACTTTCTTTTTCTCTCCCGGCTTCAGGATGATTTGCTTATCCTGTTTAGTTGTTATCCATTCACTGAGAGAAAAACTGGTTTCTCCTTTTCCTTTGAGTTCAGTATTTCCCTCCGGTGAAAGAAGAAAATCAGCTAAATCCACAGTAACTGTTATTTCCTCTTCCCCCCCGTTTATCAACTCGATCTGAAAGTTTCTTACCCCTCCTCCGGTTACTTCCACCTCGAGTATCGGGGGGGAAATATTCAAAGCTATCTGGCTAAAAGCCCCCTCTCCTCCAAAGAGAAAAAGAAGGAGGAGACATATTTTTAATTGGTTTGGTTTAAATTTTGGGCAAAACTTGAACAATGATAGTTCCCTCATAAGTACCTGCCTTAATCTCTGGGCTGATTTCTAATTGAAAATCACACTGATAAACTCGGTCAATAAAAGTCGAAGATTCAAAAGCCTTAACAGCATTTTTAGAAGAAAGATTGATCAAATTTGACTCATCTGACTCACTATCAAACTTAAAAGACAACTTTTCTGCCGGTATTTCCAACTTATTTTCTTCATTTCGCAGAGAATGAGCTTCGAAATAGAGCTCCATTCCACTGTTGGAAGTGATTCGGATATTCAGGGGGTATTTAGCCTGATAAATCCCCGGTCCTCGATCACAGTTAAAGTCAATAACCGGGGTATTATCAGAAATGACTACTGGAGAACTTATAGAGATACTAATATAAGGTTTAACCTCAGCAATTACCTTTATAGTGGTTTGTCCCATCGACTCCCATTTCTCAGTTGCCAGAATATTAGAGTTGAGAAAAAAGAGGGGCATTACCATCCAGAAGAAGATAATAATTAAAACCAAATTCCTTTTAGACAATCTTCCCACTCTCCTTTTTTAATTTTCCGAGAAGATTATCTAATTCGGGGCAAAAAAGGTAATCGACCTACAGCCCTAATCGAGATAGAAAAAGTCTCAAAGAAAAAAGAGAGGGAGAAGACTAAAGTCCTACTTCGAGTGGGAAGGAGAAAAGTTACTTTTCCTCTTCTAAAATTCCTTCTTTAATAGCGGCTACAATAAGCTTCATTCGATCTTCGATATTAAGTTTAGTTAGGATGTTAGTTAAGTGGTTCTTTACTGTTTTTTCGCTGATAAAGAGTTCCTCTGCTATAGCCTTATTGTTCTTTCCTTTAGCAATTTCTCTCAAAACTTCTTTTTCTCTTTCGCTAAGGAGTTTCAAAAAAGAGGAATTTTCTTTCTGTTTGGGGTGATAAAACCTTTTTATCTCTTCCATGATTTTAGGAGCCACTTCAGCACTGATTATAATATCTCCTTGCAGAACAGCTTGAATGTCCTTTAAAATGTTAGAAAAAGAAGAGCTTTTGAGAAGATAACCATAAGCTCCAGCAGTAATAGCATTTAATATGGTTTCTTTGGAATCATCCATAGTTAGGATTACAATTTTCATAGAAGGGTTTTTGCTCAAAAGCTTTCTGGTGAGCTCAATCCCACTCATATCGGGAAGGTTGATATCCACAAGAGAAAGATGAGGGTTTTCCTGAGGTAACCTTTGAAGAGCTTGGTAAGCATTATTAAATATTAAACACTGTAAAAAACCCGCCTTGGCCTCCAGCAGGTTTTTAAGACCTTCAGCAAAAAGAAGATGGTCATCTATGATGGCTATTTTAAGATTACTATTGGTTTCTGAAAGATTTTTTTCGCCCATGAAAAGGTAAACCTACCTTTATCGTTGTTCCTTTTCCTGGAGAAGAGGTTATTCGAGCTTCACCCCCATTTAAAGCAGCTCTTTCTTTTATCCCTAAAATTCCATAACTTGACCTTCCCTTTTTAGTTTCGAGAGAAAGCTGGTTTGGGTCAAACCCTTTTCCATCGTCTTTTATTATGAGGTAAAGCATATTCTGGTATTGGCCTATTTTGATTTTGAGAGTATTGGCCTGGGAATGTTTTCGAACATTGGTAACGCTTTCCTGAATTATCTGGAAAATAACCTTACGTAATCGAAGAGGAATAAACCTTTCTTCTACGTTGGTCTGGAAACAATATTTAAGATTATCAAAAGGGAAATAAGAATTTATTTTTTCTCTTAAAAATCCTTCAAAGGAATAGTTGTTATCTACATTCTTCCTTAAGTTAGTTAAAATCTTACGAGAGTCTTCAACACATTGATTCAGTATTTTCTCCCATCTCTCCAAAAATTCCATTTTATCCAACAAAGGAGTATTATTTTCTTTTAAATACTCGATTTACAGCTTAAGTCCAATGAGGTCCTGGGTTAGACCATCGTGTAGCTCTCGAGCCAGATTAAGCCTTTCTTGTTTGATGGCTAATTTTTGGTTTTCCGAGAAAAGATAAGCGTTCTGGAGGGTAGCGTTGGACAAATTTATGGCAATATCTAAAGCTAAATGGGAGATTTCGTCCAAGGGAGAGGAAACAAGCACCACTAAAACTCCATACACTTTATTAAAACAAATCAAGGGATAGACCAAGAGACAAGCAGGCTCTTCAACTTCAAAAAACTCTTCAAGGAGGTAGTTATCTTGGGTACTTAACTGAATAAGATTTAATTCTCTCTCTTTTATAGACTTAGCACATATTTGGATGAGTAGGTTTTTAACTGCTTCGAGGGGCTCTGGTAAATTCCAGTTATACTCTGCCAATATAGAGGTGTAACGAAGAGAAGGTTTAAAAATAGCGGCTCTTTGGGCTTGAGTAGTAGTTACTACCACTTCTAATATTTTTTGATAAGTTTGCTTCCTGCTCATAGTACAGCTGATGCTTCGAAAAATTTCAGACACGGCTTTTAGAGTTTCGATAGTTTTTTCTCTTTCTAATTTTAGACGGGTTTCCTCTATAATGATGGCTATTTCTTTGGCAATCAATTTGAGAAAGGGAATTTTATCTTCCTCAAATATTCCTTCTTCTTTGTTTATGGAAAATATTCCTATTGTTTGACCATTTCCTCCAATGAGAGGCAGGCAAGCAGCGCAATGGTCTCTTTCCCTCAAATATTGAAGAGAAATAGGTGGAGGGTGGTTACCATCAATGATCACTATTTTTTGATTCTGGAAAACATATCCCGATATTCCACTATCTTTGGGAATAAAAGGATTAGTTTTCAGGCGGGATGGCAATAACCCCACTGAAGCAATTATGAAAAGCTTAGACTGGTAAAGCCCAAGAATAGCTATGGTTCCAGTATTAGCCTGGAAAGTGTCCAAGGCGGTTTCTAATAACTCGCTTAAAAGGCCTTGACCTGATGATCCAGAAACAATTATCAATTACTACCTCCCCTCGCTGTCTTTATTATAGAAAACCTGCAACTAAAAAGCAATTAAAAAAGTCCTATTTATGTTCTTTTACTTTGGGACTTTTTGCTTTGAATAATGGGACTTAAAGAGGATGTAAAGGATTTTAGTTTATTTATTCTTTTAATGAGGAGTTTCTATGATGCGCGGTCTCCGAAATAGAGAAATAAAAGTGTTTTTAGTTGATGATAACCGTCTTTTTACTGAAGGGCTTTCTGTTTTGTTAGCCCGGAGAAAGAATTTCAAAATAGTGGGCATGGCCACGAGAGGAAAGGAAGCACTGGAAAAAATTGAAAAAACTAAGCCAGACCTGGTAATTATGGACGTGGTTTTACCAGATACAAGCGGAATTAATTTAACCGGAGAAATTATTAGCCGCTGGCCGCAAATCAGGGTAGTAGTTTTGTCTATTTATGATGACCCGGAATTTCAAAAAGCAGCTTTAGAAAAAGGTGCTTTTGCCTACTTGGTGAAAGGTGGATCTATAAATCACCTGATAGAAACTCTTAATCAAGCTTTTATCAATTAAAGAATTAAGCGGGGGATGGGATTTGAAAAAATTGAAAGGTAATAGACAAGTTATCTTGTTATTAATAATTATGTTT
>JARRCQ010000080.1 GCA_029982105.1 Candidatus Atribacteria bacterium
ATTTCTTGAGACTTTCTTTCAGGTCTATACATACTTCTTTTACTTTATCTTTAGGAATATTACTCAAGAACTCTCTTAAGGTAGCTATCCGATCATCTCTTAGTACTCCTATCATCTTCCGTTGGACGATTGACAGAGAGATAATTTATGAGTATCCTAATTTAGGGTTTTAGAGATGAGAAAAGGAAGATTCGAAAAAAAGAAACCCCCCGCGATGGGCGAGGGGTTTTTGTGTGTCTGGAGCAAAAACCGCCATCATTCCTACTTCACAATAAGTAAAAGCTGTCTTAGCTAGGTAGAAAAAAAGGAGAATTGCTAACTACAATGTAGTATATATAAGAGGTTGCCAATAACGAGGGAGGTGGAGGAGTGAAATGGACTCATAAAGACCTGTTGGGAATTAATCTTCTGACTGGAGAAGAGATTGAATATCTCCTGGAGAGAGGAAACTATTTTCGGAAGTTCTTAGATGGTTCTCCCAAAAAAATGGAATGGGGAGAGGGTTATTGTCTGGTCAATTTTTTCTTAGAACCCAGTACTCGAACTCGGGTCTCATTTGAGGTAGCCAGTCGGCTCTCAGGGATGGAAGTAATCAATTTTACTACTGAGATAAGTAGTTTTCAAAAGGGAGAGAGCCTGGAAGATACGGCTAAAACTCTTGCTCGAATGAAGTTTGATGTTTTAGTAGTGCGTCATCGCCAAAGCGGGATAGCAGAATATTTAGCTCAACTTTTGCCTCTTCACGTAATAAATGCTGGTGATGGAATGCGAGAGCATCCCACCCAAGCTCTTCTTGACCTTTTAACTTTACAGAGAAAATTTGGATACTTTCAAGGACTAAAAGTAGCTATAGTGGGAGATATCTTACATAGTCGAGTAGCTCGCTCTCTTACTTTAGGTTTGAAAAAGTTAGGAGCAGAAATTTTTCTTTCTGGCCCTCCTACTCTTTTACCTTCAGCAATGGAAAGCTGGGGAGGGAAAATAGTTTTCCCCGTGGAAAAAGCGGTGGAGGGAGTAGATGTGATATATCTTTTGCGAATTCAAAAAGAAAGACAAGAAGCTGGTTATTTTCCCAGTATTCAGGAATATGCTCATTTTTTTGGCTGGAAAGAAAAATGGCTAAATGAGGAAAATGACGGGCCTTTTATTATGCATCCTGGACCGGTGAACCGGGGAGTAGAGATAGGTTATAATCCGAAAGAAGAGAAATTTTCTTTAATAGAAGAACAGGTAACCTGTGGAGTAGCTATAAGAATGGCAGTTTTAGAAACTCTGTTACAAGGAGAAAAACAATGAAAAAGATTCTTATAAAAGGTGGAACAGCAATTTTTCCTCACCAGGGAGTTCTTCAAGACGTTGATATATTGTTAGAAAACGGATTAATAACCCGAATAGAAAAAGGCATAGAAGATACTCATGCTTTTCTCATTAATGCGTCTAATCTTCTAGTAGGGCCAGGATTTGTGAACCTCCATGTTCATTTACGAGAGCCAGGAAGAGAAGCAGAGGAAAATCTTTTGACTGGAAGTCGAGCGGCGGTGCGAGGTGGATTTACCTCAATAGTTTCTATGCCCAATACTCACCCACCCATTGATAACCCTCTTTTAGTTCGCTATCTTCTTCTGCGAGCCCGGGAAGTAGGGTTGGTTAATATTTTTCCCGCTGGAGCTATAACTAAAGAACTACAGGGAAAAGAAATGGCAGAATATGGCCTCTTGAAGGAGGCAGGAGCAGTAGCTCTAAGCGATGATGGTAGGGGCGTACAAGATGCTCATCTTCTCTATTTAGCTTTTCAGTATGCTCAATATTTTCACCTTCCTTTTATTCTCCACGAAGAAGATGAAAACCTATCCCGAGATGGAGAAATGAGCGAAGGGGAAACCTCTATCCTTTTAGGAAAGAAAGCCATACCCCGAGTAGCAGAAGAATCTCCAATGGCCCGAGATTTAGTTTTAGCTTATCGCACTGGCGCCCGGGTTCACTTTACCCATCTTTCTACTTCTTTAGAAATAGAACTCCTGCGCTGGTTTCAGAACAAAATACCGATTAGTGCTGATGTCACTCCTCATCATTTGCTTTTAACTGAGGATGATGTTTCGAAGTTAGGAACTGAAGTCAAAGTAAAGCCTCCTTTGCGCTCTTTAGAAGACCAAAAAGCGCTAAAAGAGGGGATAAGAGAGGGAGTAATTTCTATACTTGCTTCTGACCATGCTCCTCATCCTCTCGAGGACAAAAATCGTAGTTTTAGCGAAGCTCCTTTTGGAATATCCAATTTGGAAATAACTGTTCCTCTTTACGCCAAAGCTTTAATAGAGGAAGGGATAATCAATTGGGTAGAATTGTGGAAAAAACTTAGTTATAATCCGGCATTATTTTTAGGTCTTAACAATAAAGGGCTTTTAGAAGAAGGAAAAGATGCTGACATCACTATTATAGACCCAGGAACTAAAAAGGTAGTGGAAGTTTCAAGGTTTGAATCGCGAGGTAAGAATTGTCCTTTTGAAAACTGGCCTTTACTGGGGTGGCCGCTTTATACTATAGTAAGTGGCAAAATGGTAATGGCGGAAGGGAGCATTGTAGAAGGTGAAATTTGCTGACCAGGTAGTAAAAAAAGTCCAAGAGACAGGGCCTTTGGTGGTAGGCTTAGACCCTCATTTTTCCCTTGTACCTCCTTATCTCCGAGAGAAGTGGTTAAAAAAAGAGGGAACAACATGGGAAGCGCTTTCCCATTGTGTTTTAGAATTTAACTCTCTTATTTTGCAAGCTCTTACTTCATTGGTAGGATTTGCAAAAATTCAAATAGCTTTTTATGAAGCTTTGGGAGTGCCAGGAATGATGGTTTTGAAAGAGACCATTGAAGAAGCCAAGAGGAAAGATTTTATAGTTATTTTGGATGGTAAAAGAAATGATATTGCGAGCACTGCTAACTTTTATGCTCAAGGTTATCTTTCTCGATTAGAAATAGGGGAGGGGTTAATTTTGCCCTCTTTCTGGAATGTGGATGCCATCACTGTTAATCCCTACTTAGGAGAAGATAGCTTACAACCTTTTTTCCAGGAAGCCAAAAGAGAGGACAAAGGGATATTCGTTTTAGCTCGCACCACCAATCCTTCTGCTCCTTTCATTCAGGATGTGGGAGAAGAAAAAGTTTTTATTCGAGTGGCTCAGCTGGTGGAAAAATGGGGGGAGGAAGTGCTGGGAGAAAGTGGTTTCTCCTCTTTGGGAATAGTCATTGGAGCTACTTATCCTGAAGATATGAAGTTTCTACGAGAAGAGTTTCCCTCTCTTTTATTTCTTGTACCGGGAGTGGGAGCTCAAGGAGGAGATTTGTCTTCTCTTCGTTTTGCTTTTCGAAAAGATGGAGAAGGCGCGCTTATTAATGTTTCTCGGGATATAATTTTTTCCTATCGGAGGGAAAAGGATGACAAAGGTTGGGGATTTGAAGAAAAAGCAAAAGAGAGAGCTATATTCTACCAGGAGAGACTAAGAGAGATTTTAAGATGAGGGAAGCAATAATAGAAGAAAAAAAAAGTTGGGGAGAACGATTTATTCAGTTAAAATTAAAAGAAGAGGAAATAGCTCACTGTGCTCAGCCGGGGCAATTTGTTATGGTAAGAGCACAAAAAGGCTTTGACCCTTTATTGGGTCGTCCTCTGGCAGTTATGAAAGTAGAAGGAGATAGTTTCTATCTTTTTTGGGAAGTAGTGGGGAGAGGAACAAAAATTCTCGCTTCCTTAAATTTGGGCAGCAAATTAGAGGTCTTAGGACCCCTGGGTAAGGGATTCTCTCTTTCTCCCTCTCAGGCCTTAATTGTTGCAGGAGGAAGAGGAATAACTCCTCTTTACTTTTTAGCTTCCCATTTTAAGAAAAACGAAGTCCCTTTTACTTTTTTCCTGGGAGTGAAAAACAAAGAAGAACTTTTTATGGTTGATTTTTTACAAGATTTTTCCGGAGCTTATTTCTGGAGTTGTGAAGAACCGATAGAAGGAGGATTTTGTGGGACAGTTATTTCTCTTTTCCAGAGTTGGCTTAAAGATAACTATTTGCCTCCTGGAAGCAGGATTTATTCCTGCGGCCCGGAAGGAATGTTAAAGAGTCTTTATCGAGAAGAAAAAATAAGAGATATCCCCTTAGAAGTTTCCCTGGAAACTTTTATGGGTTGTGGTTTTGGAGTGTGTATGAGTTGTGCGGTAGAAAAGGGAAATGATGAAGGTTATTTTCATGTCTGTAAAGATGGTCCGGTATTTTTGGCTCGGGAGCTGAAATGGTGAATCTGGCAGTAAACTTAGGGAGATTAAATTTAAAAAATCCAGTGATTTTAGCTTCTGGTACCTGCGGTTACGGGAGAGAGATAGCTCCCTATCTGGATTTGAACCGAGTGGGAGCGATAACGGTAAAAGGCTTAAGTTATTATCCTTTTCCCGGGAATCCTCCTCCTCGATTGCGAGAGGTATATGCTGGAGTTCTCAATTCTATCGGTTTAGAAAATAAAGGGGTTCGCCGTTTTATTCAGGAAGACTTGTCTTTTCTTTCTTCTTTTGATACCTGCTTGTTGGTTAACATTTGGGGGCATACAGAAGACGAGTTTACCCGGGTAGCACAAGAATTAGATAAATTAGAGAGGATAGATGCTTTGGAGCTTAACGTTTCTTGCCCCAATACAGAAAGGGGGAGAGCAGTTTTTTGCTCTGATTTGGAAACGTTAAAATCTATAGTAGCTAAGGTAAGAGCTGTAACTCAGAAACCTCTAATAGTGAAATTAGGCCCTGAGGTGAAGGAATGGGAAAAAACCCTGGATGTTTTAGAAAATGAAGGTGTAGATATCCTTAGCCTCACTAATTCTTTCCCCGCTCTTTTTGTAGATGTGGAAAAAAGAGAGTTTTTCTTTAAACGTAAATTTGCTGGTCTTTCTGGTCCGGCTATTAAGCCTCTGGCTTTGAAAATGGTTTATGAGGTGGTAAATTATACTTCCCTTCCCGTTATTGGTATGGGAGGGATTATTAGTGCTTATGATGCTTTGGAGTTTCTCTTGATAGGGGCAAAGGCAGTAGCCTTAGGGGTCGCTAACCTTTTAGATCCTGCTTTAGCCTTATCTGTTGTGGAAGGAATTGAGAAGTATTTACAGGGTAATAAAATAGGTAATTTAGAAGACTTAATTGGGAAGGTGAGATGACATAATGGAAAAAGAAGAAATGTTAGAAATTTTTCGCCAAGCAGGTGCTTTTTTAGAGGGACATTTTCTTCTCACTTCTGGTTTACACAGCCCTTTTTATATAGAAAAGTTTAAAATTCTGCAATTTCCCCGTTATGTGGAAATTGTGGGTAGGGAGATAATTAGCTACTTTTCCGGAGAAAAAATAGATGTAGTAGTAGGACCGGCAATAGGGGGGATAATTTTAGCTTATGAGGTAGCTCGCCAATTGGGAGTAAGAATGGCTTTTACTGAGCGAGAAGAGGGAAAAATGGTTTTCCGTCGTGATTTTGAGTTAAAAAAGGAGGATCGAGTTTTGATAGTAGAAGATGTGGTAACTACTGGAACATCGGTAGAAGAGGTAATAAAGCGAGTGGAGGAAACGGAAGCCCAAATTATAGGCATAGGAGTTTTGGTGGATAGAAGCGGGAAAAAAGCTACTTTTTCTTACCCTTTCCACCCCCTTCTGGAAATAGAAGCGCAAACTTATTCTCCCGAAGAATGTCCTTTGTGTCAACAAAAAATTGCTTTGCAAAAAAGAGGCAGTCGTTACCTATCATAGGAGGGAAATTGTGCCTGATTGGAAAGCTTTGTTAGATAATGAATTTGACCTTTTTGAGCCTATTAATCTGGCTCAAAATTTGGTGCGTATTCCCAGCATCTCGGGAGAAGGTGGAGAGGTAGAGTTGGCTCGCTTCATTGCCAATTACTTTATTGACCGCCAGATTAAAGTAGAGTGGCAAGAAGTGGAAGAAGGAAGAGCTAACCTGATTGCTGAAGTAGAAGGGGTTTTAGGAGAAGGCCCTAACCTTCTTTTTAACGGCCATCTGGATACTGTTCCTATAGGTAGTGGCTGGACTTATCCTCCCTTAGGAGGAGAGATTGTAGAGAACCGACTTTATGGGCGGGGAGCTTGTGATATGAAGGGAGCCCTGGCCTCTATGATATATTCCGCTTATATGGTTTCTCTTTTTGCTCCTTCTCTCTATGGTAAACTGAAATTAGTACTAGTTGTGGATGAAGAAGGAAGTAACTTGGGGGTAAAGCATTGGATAAAATCTTATAAAGATAGGGGAGAGATGATAGATTTTGGGCTGGTAGGTGAGCCTACCGGTCTTAATATCAGCTTGGGACATCGAGGAGTAGCGGCTTATCAGTTAAAAATGAGGGGGAAATCCTGCCATATGGGGATAGCCGAACAAGGAATAAATGCTATTTATCTTGCTTCTCGGGTAATACAATCTATAGAAGATCAAAATCAGAAGTTGAAAAAATTTGCTGACCCTGATTTGGGAAACCCTACTTTGCACGTGGGTAGGATTCAAGGGGGGACATTTCCTAATGTAGTTCCTGATACTTGTAGCTTTGAAGTTGATGTACGCACCGTTCCCGATTTTCCTTTGAAAAATATGGAAGAAACTTTACGGAATGTTTTGGATAATACTCAACAAGAAAAAGGACAAAAATTTAGTTACCAGATTGACCAATCCATTCCTTATCTTCCTCCGGTAAAAATTAGTCGAGATTTAGAGGGGGTTAAAATTCTTTCTCGCTCTATCAGTGATGTTCCAGGAGAGCTTCCTACTTTTGCCCCTTTTCCTGCTTCTTGTGAAGCATCTTTTTTAGTAGAAGCCGGGATACCCACTTTGATATTTGGGCCGGGCAGGATTGAAGAAGCTCATACCGCTAATGAATTCATTTCTATCACTCAAATAGTGGCAGCTTCTCGTATCTATTCTCTTTTAGCCCTTCGTTTTTTAGGTGGAGAATAAGATTGTGTATAGACATAGACAATAGACAATAAGGGGGTAAAACCCCCTTATAACCCCCATTAAACAATAAAATGCAAATAACAATACAAAAGATAAAATCTTACTGAAGGGAAAAGCATCCTTCAGTGGGGCAAAGCCCCCTTATAAGCTCATCATGTCCCACAATTGCTTTCTGGACACTATTTATGATTAACCACAAACCCTAATATAATTGTTATCTCCCATTTTGTCATCGCGAGG
>JARRCQ010000081.1 GCA_029982105.1 Candidatus Atribacteria bacterium
TGCTAGATTGGCCTTACAGCGTCTTCAATGCGTATAAATAAATATTATACCTTTTATCATAAATATTGCAACCCTTACAATTTGACACTGTTATTATAAAAAACCAAAAGCCGCTTGACAATTGCTAATAATAAACTAGAATATTAACAAAAGAGATACAGGAGGATATAAATATATGGCAAAGACAGTTTTGGTAACGGGTGCAGGGAGAGGTATAGGCAAAGCCATTGCTCTGGAGTTCGCTAAGCACGGCTACGATGTCGCTATTCATCATCGCAAGGAACCGGAAGGTTCTGCCGAACTGGCCCAACAAATAACCGATCTTGGCAGAAGAGCGGTTATCGTAGTCGGTGACCTGGCCGAACCGGATACGCCGGCACGGGTCATCGACGAGGTATACGATAAAATGGGAGGGCTCAGCGTATTGGTCAACAACGCCGGAATAACCATATTTAAGCCATTTGTTGAGATGAATATTGAGCAGTTGGAGCAATGCTATAAAGTGGATTTTCGCGCCCCATATCTTTGTGCTCAAAGAGCTGCTCAAAAAATGATTCAAAACAATATTAAAGGTTCCATTATAAATATTACCTCCGTTCATCAGGAAAGGACAAACGACAAAGATACCGCATATGGATCTATGAAAGCAGCCTTAGCTAGGGCTACCGAGAGTATGGCCTATGAGCTGGCGCCTCATGGAATCCGCGTTAATGCAATAGCTCCCGGCTTAACGCTCAATGATGAGCAAAAGAACGAACATAAATCTTTTATTGAATTAATAGAAAAATCCATACCTATGAGAAGAACAGGGCATGTCAAAGATATAGCTCAAGCCGCAGTATGGTTGGCGTCAGATGATGCCAGTTATATAACTGGAGTTACCTTAAGAGTAGACGGCGGATTGAATCTTCCGATGATGCAAGCATTGATAGAGGGGCGGCAAACATTTATATAAAAGCATGAACATAGGAGCTGTTTTCGATGTCACGCAGAAACAGCTCCTATGTTCCAAGCGATTTCCTTTTACGGCCGCACCGATGTGCCGTCTGGCGTACGCGCCAGGGTCCACTGAGGCAACTCGGTGGAACATGGATATTTGGCTGCCAGGTCTTCATCTATATCTATACCAAGGCCCGGCTTGTCATTCGGATATACATAACCGTTTCTTACTTCCGGACAACCCGGGAATACCTCGCGTAGCTTGTCGGACATACCGCTCCATTCCTGTACACCAAAGTTCGGTAAGCTCACGTCGAGGTGTACATTGGCTGCATGGCCTACCGGCGATACGTCTCCTGGTCCATGCCAGGCCGTGCGCACTCCGAACGCCTCGCATAAAGCAGCTAATTTCTTTGCCGGCGTTATGCCACCTATCTGGCTTATATGAACCCTTATAAAATCTATGAGGCGATGAGATATAAGCGGCACCCATTCCTGAGGGTTATTGAATAATTCGCCCATAGCTATAGGTGTGGCAGTCTGATGACGCATCATCTCAAACCACTGCACCTGCTCCGGCGGCAGCACATCTTCCAAAAAAAATAAACGATATGGCTCTAGATTTTTAGCCAACCGAACAGCCTCTATAGGCGATACGCGCTCATGTACATCATGCAAAAGCTCTACATCGAAACCCAGCTTACCGCGCAAATATTCAAATAACCTTGGCACGCTTCGGGCATAAGCATCCGGATCGAAGTAAGCTCCAGGCAGCGCTCCTTCTGGTCTGTGCACATCTTTACTATGACCGCCATACCCGCCCCTTTGACAGCGTATATAACGGTAACCTTGATCCATATATGCCCTGACGTTATCTTCTACTTCAGCTTCATCGCGACCATCCGCATGCCTGTATACCGCTGCCGCTTCGCGGCATTTACCTCCCAACAATTGATATACCGGCATATTTGCCAATTTACCTTTTATATCCCAGAGCGCCATATCCACCCCGGATATTGCGTTGTTCAGCACAGGACCATTGCGCCAGTAAGCACTATTCATGGACGATTGCCATATATCCTCTATCCGTTGAGGGTCCTTGCCTATAAGGAATGGTTTCATATAATCCTCAATCGCTGAACGCACTGTTAAAAAACGCTGCGTGAATGTGGCACATCCCAAACCATATATCTCGGGCTCGGATGTCTCCACCTTTACAACTACTAACGGTATGCCTTCGGGTGCTGTAAGTATAGCCCGAACATCTCTTATGGTCAACTGCGACATCTGTTTAACATCCTCCATGTTTTTGCATGTTTTTACATAACCGCTCTGCTTTCCAGAAGGTTATAATGCCGATATCTTGCTTTAACAATCCACCTTATCTTCAGGTAAATAAGGACTTTTTATAAAAATGCCTCGCAAAAAGGAATCTACCGGAGCATAAAGGTCGTGTTTTTCTCCCGGGTTAAGATGCAAGGCACATCCTCTCTCCAAGGTGATTTCTTGTCCTTCAGTTTTTAGAAATCCCTTGCCTTCCAAAATGAAAAAAGTTTCTTCTACTTGATTATGATAGTGAGCTCCTAAATTAGTTCCCGGTTTAAGATAAAATACTCCCCAGTCTATGCGAGGACCTCGAAAAAGATACTTTATTCCCCAATCTCCAAAGCGATAGGTTTTGTCTTCTTCTCTAACTAACTCCATAACTCCAATCCTCCTAAAAATGATAAATTACTCTCATTTCCTAAAGGGAAGCTTTTAAAAGGGCATAAGCTTCTTCTTTCTCTATGGGACGGGGATTTTCTCGCAGGTTTCTCCCTATTCTCTCTTCCGTTACTATTCCTCGAAGCATTTCTTCTTTAATCCCCAATTGCCCTAAACTAGTTCGCAAACCGACCTCCTTCATTAAATTCAGAAAGGCTTCTATAAATTCGTCAATCAGGTTTTCCTTTTTCTCTTCTATACCCACTAAGTGAGCTATTTTCTCATATCTATCTTTCAGTACTTCTCGATTAAATTCCACCACTCGGGGGAAAAAAATTCCGCAGGCTTCACCATGAACCACAGAAAACTCCGGACCTACAATGTGAGATAATCCATGAGCAGGACCAGAAGAAGAATTAGCAAATGCCATAGCGCTTATCATACTCCCTTTTGCCACCTGCTTGCGATAATTCAAGTTTTGCCCCTCTTTTACTGCCTGAGGAAGATACTTCCATAATAGCTCTATCGCTTCTTCAGATAGAACCTCGCTTACCGGATTTACTTCTGGACTCACGTAAGCCTCTAAAGCTTGAACCAGCGCATCTATGCCGCTTGTCGCCGTTAAGTAAGGACTCATAAATCGAGTATACAGCGGGTCAATAATCACCAATTTAGCCAAAAGATAAGGGCTGCGAAAGCTTTTTTTTAATTTCCTGCGACAATCAGTAAGGACCGCATTAGTAGTCATTTCTGAGCCTGTACCAGCAGTAGTGGGAATAGCTATCCAGGGAACCCCCAGAGAAGAAAGAGCTTTCCCTTCAAAATAAGGTAGCACGGTATGAGAATTACCGCACAAACCAGCAATGGCTTTACCACAATCTTGAGCACTTCCTCCCCCCAAAGAAATCACTAATTGACATTGTTCTCGATAAGCCAAATCCAAACCCTTATCTACTGTTTCTAAAGAAGGTTCAGGCTCTACCTGGTCAAAAATAAAACATTGTATTCCAGATTTTTCCAGAGACTGAAGAATTTCTTCTAATATTCCAGTATCCTTCATCGATTTTGTACCAGTGACTAAAAGGGCTTTTTCTCCCCATCTTTTTACCAATTCTCCAGTTTTCTTACCCTCTTCCCCACCAAAGTAAATTTCGGGGGGAAGGCGAAAGACAAAATTCTCTCTCATAGTTTTCTCCATATTCCTATTATTTTCCCTACGATTTCCCCATCATCCACAGAAAGAGGTAAACCACCATCAACTTTCCGAACCTCTCCTCTCCCGTCCTTAAGAATCAAGATTAAACATTCTTCGTTTATTGTTCCTTCTTTTTTAACCAGCACCCAATCTCCCTTCAAAATGTGCCAATCTTGCCAGTTGTCTTCTTTTATTTGCCAAAAAAAGAAACTCCCTTCCCCCAAAAGGTTACGAGATAAAAACAAAGGATCTTGAGAAAAACCATTTAAAAGGGGAATTTCCACTAAACTGTTTTCTTTATCAGAAAAACACAATTCTATAGTGCGAGCTTTAGAGCGACTTCTTTTTATCATCCCTTTTTCTTCCAGCTTTTCAAGATGATAATGAACAGTACAAGAAGATAACAAGCCTACTCCTTCTCCAATTTCTCTTACCGTAGGAGGATAACCGTTTTTTTTATAATAATCTTGAATAAAAAGTAAAATTTCTTCCTGACGGGGAGAAATTCCCTCTTTTTTTTTCATAGCCGTTAGGGTATTACCGGGCAAGTAAGGGTTCTTTTTACTCCACTCAGAGATTGAATTTCTTTGAGAATCAATTCCCCAATTTCCCGGTTATTATCTACCTCTACCAGGGCAATAAGATCAAAAGGACCCATAACCCTATCCACCCGCAAAAACTGAGGTAATTGAATTAACTCTTTTTTAATAGCCTGCGCTTTACCGGTTTGTACCTGAATCAAGATATAAGCTTGAACCGACAAAATCAAATCCCCCCATATTTACATAATATCCCGAGAAGTGAGACGAATTACTTCGTCAACGTAACGCCTCAACACATCAGGAATACCGGGAATATCAATATTTAAAAACCCCCGGGTAATAAGGGATAAAGATTCTTCCCGAGAAAGCCCTCGAGATCGTAAATAATTCACTGCTTCCTCTTCAATAGGACCCACTGCTGCCTCATGGGACAAACGACTACGAGGAGCACCATATACTTCCAACTCTGGTATAGAAATAATTTCTGCTCCTTTAGAAAATAATATCCCCTTGCATTCCAAGTGAGCTTGTGCTTCATCATTATAAGAAATCAACCTTCCTCGGGCATAAACTTGAGAGTTGTCTGCAGCACACACCCGAGAAACTGAATTACCTCGACACCCTTTTCCTTTAAGAAGCAAAGAAGAACCAACATCGATGTAAGAATTCCCTTTAGCAAAAACAATGCTCTGAAAGTTAGCATCGGCATTTTCCCCCTCCATGATAGCTTGAGGAAAAGTTTGCAAAGAAGAAAGAGGCTTAAGTAAAACATAAGTATTGCTATAAAAAGAATTATTACCCATTTTCACTACTGTTCGAGGACGAACATGGAAATTCTCTCCCCAATTGTGGACCATAGTAAAAGTAAGGCGAGAGTTGTCTCCTAAGTAAAACTCACTAACTCCAATATGTATACCATTTTCATTACCCCGAACCGAAGCGCAGCCAGTGATCAAATTAGCCTCTGCCCCTTCCTCCAATATTACCAAATTATGGACATTCTGTATTCGAGACTCTTCAGAAAGGAGAAGGCAAGCTTGAAGAGGAACTTCTATCTTTTGATGAGCAAAAACACGAATAAAATATCCTTCTGCAGGGCAAAGTTCGGAAAAAGCAGTATATTTATCAGCATCTACGGGCACCAATCCCCACCAATACTCCCAGAGTTCTGGATACTTCTCTAAGGCTTCACTCACTGCCATAATTTCTAATTTGCCCTGGAAAGCATCCTGTATCTTTTCATAAACCGCTGAACGATTCACTTGAAGATAAGTGGCTGAACTTTTATCTTCTCCTAATTCTACCCCAGCATAAAGGGCTGCTTCTCGCAAGGAAGCAGAGATATTTTCTACGCTATTTACTTTTTCCTGAGGAGAACAAAGATAAAATTCATTTAGGTCTATATCAGGACCTAAAGGCGCTTTTTTATTTAAAGCTTTTTCTGCTCTTTCTTTTATTTCTCTTAAATAATCTTCTTTTACTTTCATCTTTCACACCTCAGACATTCCTGGTAGCCCTTTTCCTTAATGTCAGTAAAAAGGTCTCGGGGATTACCTCGACACACAATTCGCCCTTCCATAAGGACGTGCCCCATATCAGCGTTTAAATATTCCAAAATATATCCCGTGTGAGTAATGATAAGACCAGATCTCTTCTTTGTTCTTACCTGTTCTCTCTCTAAAAGCTCGCTTAAGGCTTTTCCAATTAAATTAATATTGTCAAGGTCTACCCCTGATTCCGGTTCATCTATAAGAGAAAGAAGGGGGCGTTGTAAAAAAAGTTGAAAGAGCTCTGCTCTCTTAGCCTCTCCTCCCGAGAAACCTAAACCAACGCTCCGATCTAAAAGGTAATTGCAATTGAGTTTTTCCGCTACTTCCTTCAAAAAATCAGAACTTTCATTAACTATTAATTCTCCTAAGGTTCGGAGCTTAACTCCGGGAATGGTAGGCATTTTTTGAAAAGCCATACCTATACCTTTCTTAGCTCTCTCTTCCACACTAAGGGGAAGAATGCTTTCGCCTTGAAAAATGATATCTCCTTTTGTTACTTCATATCCAGGCATTCCCATAATGGTCATCAAAAGAGTAGTTTTTCCCACTCCATTAGGACCAAGCAAAACATGAACTTCCCCTGTTCCAACTTCTAAATTTACATCCTGGAGAACTTCCTCTCCTCCTACTTTTACTCCTAATCCTTTAATCTCTAACATATTCATCACCTTGACTAATTATAACACTTCATTCATTTTATAGTTAACCACAAAATACAGCCTACGGCGCAAAAAACGAAAAATTAAAAGCAGAATAAAAAGATAAAAACTACCAAGGGGAGAAGACCCCCATAATCCCCAAGGAAAATGAAAACCTGAAAAAACTAAAGATATTATAGTATCCCTTGCTTCATGGCGATTTCTCGCTTTTTGACTTCTGATGCAATTTACTTTTAACAGTTTAACTAGTTTTGCAGGATACTATAAACTAAATCATAATCACCTGCGCTCTTTCAAAACCATTAAAATTAGTAGCTGAAGCCCAGGAATAAGCTCCGATATCAGGAACCACAATTAAATCATCCAATTCCAAAGGAGGTAACAAAACATTTTCCGCTACTACGTCTAAAGAATCACAAGTAGGACCAGCCAAAACAGCAGGTAATTCTTCTTTTGATTCTCGCAGAGGAAAGAAATTAAAAGTAGCCTTGTCAAAAGGAATAGCAGAAAAAGTTCCATATATTCCATCATCTAAA
>JARRCQ010000082.1 GCA_029982105.1 Candidatus Atribacteria bacterium
TCATTTGTTTTCCATATTTTGGGGATTAGAAATTTCTCTTTTTTCAGTGGTGTCTATTTATTTTATTTTTTGGTTGCTAATAATGATTTATAGTTGGCCACAAAATCCATTACAAAGACTATAGGGAAAAAGACCCCCTATAACCCCCAAAAGACAGCCTGCGGCGTAAGACTTAAAGACAAAATAGATAGAAAGGACTGAAAACTATAACGCTGGGGGAAAATAAACCCCAGCGTGCCTACGGCGTAAGCAAAAATAAAATATAGAAGAACCAAGACCATTGAGAGTTATAGTATCCCTCAGTGTTTGGCTATCTTTTAACTTCCAATATAATTGGCTTTTCAAAGTTTTAGCAGTGTAACATACTTTGTGGGATACTATATTTGCTCTAAAATTGTGATATGATATCATAGAAAAAATCATAAAAGGAAGGGAACTTCTTAAAACAGTGCAATGCGAATAATTGCCGTTGCTAACCAAAAAGGGGGAGTGGCAAAGACCACTACTTGTATAAACTTGGGAGCTTCTTTAGCTTATCATGCCCGAAAAGTTCTCATCATTGATATGGATCCCCAAGCTCATTCTACGTTGGGTTTAGGTTTTGAACCTAATGAGTTTGATAAAACCATTCTCAACGTATTGGAGCCTCCTCGTAGCCCTTATCATCTGGAACTTAAAGAGGTAGTTATTCCTACCCGTACTCCCAATCTCTATCTTGCTCCAGCTAATATTGACTTAGCCGGGGCAGAATATCGTTTAATTGATAAGCTGGGTAGGGAGGACTTTTTAAATAGTAGTATTCAACGAGCTAATCTCCCTTTTGACTACATTCTTATTGATTGTCCTCCTTCTTTGGGTATTTTAACCGTAAACGCTCTTAAGGCTTGTCGGGAGGTTATCGTTACTATTCAACCTCACTATTTTGCTATGAGAGGAATTGAAGAATTTATGGAAACCATAAATCTGATGAGAGAAAATTTGAAACATGATCCAGAAGTTTATGTTTTAGTTACCATTGCCGATATTCGGACTAACCTTTATCGAGAGGTGATAGAGGAGATAAAAAGATATTTTGGAAATAATCTTTTTAAAACTATTATTCATCGCAATATTTCCCTGGCTGAAGCTAGTAGCCACGGAGTACCGGTTATGGAATATGATCCTTCTTCTTCGGGAGCTAAATATTACTTAGACTTAGCCAAGGAGGTGATTCAGCTTGAAGAAGAAAAGCCTGGAAAGAGGCTTCTCCGAAAAAATTGATTTTAAAAGAGAACTGATTCGGGATACCACTAAAGGTATAAGGCGGGAAGACGATTTGTCTCCTAAAAAAGAGGAGAAAAAAACTTCCAGTGAAGAAACTAAAAAAAGTTTGGCATCAGATAAAACCAAAGTGGAAAAGAAGAAAGAAGAAGATAGATTAGCGATAATAAAAGTAGTGGGAATTGGGGGAGGGGGAAACAACGCAGTTAACCATATGGCTGACTTGGGTTTAGATGGAGTAGATTTGATAACGGTGAACACTGATATTCAGTCTTTGAGGAAATCTCTGGCTCAGGAAAAGTTGCAGATTGGGCTAAACCTTACCCGGGGTTTGGGAACCGGGGGAGACCCTCGGTTGGGAGAGGAAGCAGCCAAGCAAGACAAGGAAAAGATAAGCCAATTAGTGGAAAATGCTGATCTGGTGTTTGTTGCTGCTTGTATGGGAGGAGGCACAGGCACAGGAGCTGCTCCAGTGATAGCTAATATAGCTAAAGAAGGGGGAGCTCTGACTATTGGAGTGGTAACTAAACCATTTAAGTTTGAGGGGCTAAAGAGGACAAAACAAGCTGAGGAGGGTATTCTTCGACTGCAAAAAGAAGTTGATGCTTTAATCGTAATCCCTAACGAGCGACTTTTTCAAATTGCTAAAAAGGATACTCCTTTACAAGAAGCTTTTAGGATAGCAGACCATATCCTTTATCAGGCAGTGCGAGGTATTACCGACCTTATTACCTCTCCTCAAGAGATTAACTTAGATTTAGCTGATCTGAGAACTGTCCTGAGTGGAGCGGGGATGGTCCTAATTGGTATAGGCCATGGAAGAGGAAGAGAAAAGGCTAAGCAGGCAGCAGAAGAAGCTATCCAAAGCCCTCTTTTAGAAATATCAGTTAAGGGCGCCAAATCTATCGTCCTCAATATTACCGGTGGTCAAGATATGACTTTGAGTGAGGTTACAGAGATTGTTAATATTGTTACCAATGCTGCTGGAACAGAAACCGATGTTTTGTGGGGTTATCGAGTTGATGATGCCTTATCTAATGAAGCAGTGGTAACGGTTATTGCTACTCGTTTTGAACTTCCCGAGGAGAAGCCAGAAGGGATAGAAGAAGTACTGGATGACATAGATAATAAAATCATTATAGAAGACGAGTTAGATGTTCCTGCTTTTTTGCGAGAAGCACAAAGGAAAAAGCCATCGGAAGAAAAAAAGTCAGGAGATAGAGTATTTCCTTTTTTCCGGTCGGGTGGAAAAAATGATTCAGAATAAATATGGTATCCCGCAAAACTGGTTAAACTGTTGAAACTTTGAAAAGTAAATTACATCAGAAGTCAAAAACTCAAGGTCGTTACGCTGGAGTGTTTTTTTCCAGCGTACTGGTGGAAAATATCCACCAGTGGTATTTGTTTGCTTTTTAATTTTTTCGTTCTTTCTTTATTCTTTGGGGGTTATGAGGGGGTTTTACTACCTCATAGTCTTTGTAATGGATTTGCAGTTAACAGTTAACTATAAATAAAGGAGGAATTAACTATGGCTAATTTATGGGGAAAAGAGATAACCAGGGAGGAAATCTTAAAAAGAGTAGGGGATATTTCTCAAATTGGGGGAGTGAAATTAGCTGAGCTAACTGAAGGTGCAGAAAGAGGAGTAAGAATAGCCGAAGTTAATTCGGGAGGGGGGCTAGTTTACACTGTTCTTTTAGACCGCGGTCTAGATATTGCCTGGACTAACTTTAAAGGTATAAACATTAGCTGGCGTTCCGCTACTCGAAATTTAGCTCCTTCCTTTTTTGAACCCGAAGGTTTAGGGTGGTTGCGGGGATTTCATGGAGGATTAATGAATACTTGTGGTCTTACTTACGCTGGAGCTGCGGGACGAGATAAATCTACTCACCCCTTTTTAGAAGAGGAAGATTTGGGTCTGCACGGTAGAGCTTCTTATCTTCCAGCCAGTAATTTGTGGGTAGACGGAGCCTGGCAGGGAGACGATTACTTGATGTGGGTGCAGGGAAAAATAAAAGAATCTATAGTATTTGGAGATAAAGTGGCTCTCTACCGAAAAATCTGGAGTCGTTTGGGAGGGACGACTATCCACATTGAAGACCAGGTGGTTAATGAAGGTTGGAATGAAAGCCCGTTTATGATTTTATACCATATTAATTTTGGCTATCCCCTCTTAGATGAGGGAGCTAAGCTCTTCCTCCCGGCGGAAAAAACTGTACCTCGCGATAAGATGGCCGAAGAAGGAAAAGAAGAATGGCATCTTATTTCTTCTCCTCAGAAAGGATATTTCGAAAAAGTTTATCTCCATTATCCCAAAACTTTAGAAGATGGTTATGGCGCTTCTTTATTGGTGAACGATAAGCTCAAAATGGGAGCCTATGTTAAGTTTAGTAAAGATACTATTCCCTACTTTACAGAGTGGAAAATGATGGGAGAAGGGGAATACGTGTTGGGTATGGAGCCAGGTAACTGTTTCCCTCTAGGACGGCACCGGGAAAGAGAAGAAGGAAGATTGATAACTCTTCAGCCTGGAGAATCTCGGAAAATTTCTTTAGAAATCGGCATCTTAGAGGGAGAAGAGAAAGTCGAGCAGTTTAAAAAATATTTGAAGATGAGCTAAAGGTAGGGAGGGGGGTCAAAACTCCCCTGGTAGAGGATAGAGTAAGCAAAATAATTAGATATTACCTTCTTTAAATAGTTTTGAGTTTCAGAAAAAGGAATAGATTCTACAAAAAGATCGGGGTCGGAGGGGAGAGTTTCCAACCATTGGTCTACTCTCCCTGGCCCAGCATTATAAGAACAAATAGTAGGATAGAGCTTACCCCCAAAGCGTTCCCAGAGATAGGAAAAATAGCTCACCCCAATTTCTAAGTTTTTTTCGGCATTTAAAAGAAGAAGAGAAACGTCTTCTTCTCCTCCCTCTGCCCATCCTTTTTCTATCACCCAGGAAGCGGTGGAGGGCATAACTTGAGCTAATCCTATGGCTCCAGCAGATGAAATAGCTGTTGGGTCGAAGAAGCTTTCTGCCCGGATGAGAGCAAGAATCAGGTAAGAATCTAATGTATCCCCGGCTAATTTCTGGACAGAGGATATGAAAAATTCCGGGTAAATCTGCCGAGCTAAATTGAGGGGGATTTTGTCTCCCTCTTGAAGATAGAGAAAATAAAGTATACTTTTTCGATAATCTCCTTTTTCAGCATAGAATTTGCTTAGCTCTGGATAAAAATTTCTTCGGGGTGAATTTTTAGAAAGAAGAAATAAAATTTCTATTTCGGCATTTTCCCACATTTTTATCTTCTGGAAAAACTGGTATTTTTTCCAGTGTTCAGGGTAAGAAATATTGTTTAGGTCTATGTGGGGAAGAGGAACTTCTTCTCCAAAGGGGGAAGCAGGAGAAATTCCTCTTTCTTTCAATTCTTGCCAGGCCCGGACATAATAATAATCTATCTCTCCGCGTTCTACAATTTCTTCCAAGTGTTCGAGGGAGGAATCGATTTTAAACCACCAAAAAAGTGCTTTATTCTTTTCTTCAGGGAGGCTCTTTAGTTTTCCTAATATTTCTTGAGCGGAAGTCGTTTGGTCTTTATGGTAATAGAACCAGAACAACTCCCAAAGAGGGGCGCTCTTTTCTGGAAAACGGGAAACCATTTTATCCATTGTTTCTACATATCTTCTTTCTTCCCCCACTACTCGGAGAGAGAAAGCTAAATTTTGGTAAGTATTGAAAGCATACTCACTCTCGGGATAAAGAAAAAGTAATCTCTCATAAATTTGGGCTGCCTGTTTATAATTAGCTCTCCTTTGCTCCAAAACTCCCCAGTAAAACAAGACTTCTTCTGCTTCTCCCCTGCTCAGTAAATTTTCCTTTATTAGCTGCTCTAATGCTTCCCAATTTTCTTCTCTCACCAAAAGACGAGCATGAAGGGTGAATATATCTACTTGCTGAGAAGGAAGAAGAGGTTTTTCTATCTGGTCTAAAAAATCTTTGGTCTTTTCGGTGAACCCTAAAGAAAAGAAAAAATTGGCTAAAAGAAGGCGCTCCGAAGGAGAGAAACTTTCTGGAGAAATTTGAGAAAGAAAAGGCTGGATTAATTCTCTTGTTTCCCGAGAACTTAAAGTGGGAAAAGTATAATAAAGATGGCGTAGTAACATAGTAGCCTCTTTTAGGTAATCGAGATAAGCTAAAGATTGAGAGGTTATTTTTAAAGCTATCAATCGGTCTTCTTCTTTTTCTGAATAAGTAAGAGTTTGAACGGCGTATAAAAGAGCAGAATTAAAGAGACCCTGTTTCTCGTAAGACTGAGCTAAACGTAAAGTAATATAAGGTAAAAGCGGAGAAGAAGGGAAAAAGTTTTCCAATTTCTTTTTCCAAACGGCTGCTTTTTCTAAGTCTCCTTTTTCTAGGAAATGAAGAGCAGAAAGATAAAAAAAATGGTCGAGCCAGAAATAATCTTTTCCTGACAGAGAAGATATTTCTTTTTCTACTTCTTCTTCTCGGTCAAGGCGGATGAGAGACACAAAATAAAGGAAAAGTTCTTCCTCTCCTTGGGGCTTTAGAGAAATTATAGTTTCATAGTCTCCTTGCTGAAAAAGAGAGTATAAGTCAGGGTCATTAGCCAAACCAAAATTGAAGCGAACAAAAACCATCCCTATAATTAAAAACAGCCCCAAAAAAAACAGGTCTCTTACTTTCATTGCTTTTTAATGATAGCATATTAAGAGAAAGGAGGAAAGGGTTTATGAGAAATCGAGAGGTGGCTCAACTTTTAGAAAATGTTGCTACTCTGTTAGAAATGAAAGGAGAAAACCGCTTTAAAATAGTAGCTTATGAAGAAGCGGCTCATCGCATAGAAAATTGGCCTGAAGCCATTGAGGAGGTATGGGAGAAGGGAAAACTGAAAGAAATCCCCGGGATAGGAGAGAGTATTGCCAGTAAAATTGAAGAATATCTTTCTACTGGTAAACTATCTTATTTGGAAGAATTAACCAAGGAAATCCCTCCAGAAGTCATTCAGCTTACCACCATCCCGGGAGTAGGACCTAAAATTGCTAAACTTCTCTATGACCAATTAGGAATTAGGAGCATTGAAGATTTAGAAAAAGCTATTGCCGAGCAAAAGTTACGTCATCTTCCTCGTTTGGGAGTGAAAAGCGAAGAAAAAATTCGCAAAGGTATAGAGATGTTTAAAAGACAAAGTGGGAGAATGCTTTTAGGCCAAGCTCTCCCTTTAGTGGAGGAAATAGTGGGAGCTCTTAAGGAGAAAAGTGGGGTGACTAAAATTAGCCCGGCAGGAAGTGTTCGCCGGATGAAAGAAACTATCGGAGATATTGACATTTTAGTAGCTTCTTCCACTCCCGAATCTATAATGGATGTTTTCGCTTCTTTACCTCAAGTGCGAGAAGTGATTGCTCGAGGAACTACTAAATCCAGCATTGTTACTCAAGAAGGGATACAGGTAGATTTGCGAGTGGTAGAAGAAATCTCTTTTGGAGCAGCCCTACAGTATTTTACCGGCTCTAAAGCTCACAACATTAAACTACGAGAAATTGCTCTTAAAAAAGGGTTTAAAGTGAATGAGTATGGGATATTCAGATTGGATAACGATAAACGAGTAGGAGGAGAAAAAGAAGAGGAGATTTATGAGACTTTAGGAATGGATTGGATTCCTCCGGAGATGAGAGAGGACCAGGGAGAAATCGAACTGGCACAGGAAAGGAAGTTGCCTGTTCTTATCGATATTGGTGACCTTCAGGGAGACTTACACGTCCACTCCAACTGGAGTGATGGAGTGGTTTCTATAGAGAAAATGGCGGAAGCAGCTCTTGCTCGGGGTTACA
>JARRCQ010000083.1 GCA_029982105.1 Candidatus Atribacteria bacterium
TTGTGAAAATGGGCATAATCTCTGAAAAGCCCCCCATATTCTCCCTGAACTGACACATTAATTCCCCAAATAGCCTCTCGTAAACCCAAAATACTATGAATAAAACCAAGAACTGTAGAATAAGGTGGCAAAGGATACGTTTCTATAACTTCCATTGAGTACGGGAGTCTATAAACGGCTCTATCCTGCTTAATCTCAATTTTGATTAACTTATCCACAGCTAAACACCCCATGTAAATCTTTTTTAATCATTTCAATAGCTTCATATGGAGATTGATTCCAATCCATATTATTTCCAAATTCTCCTTTTTGAATACCTACCTATCCTGGTGTATTGTCTAACTAAGAAGTCCTGCCCCCCTGCTTTTTTAAGCTGTGCATTAAGAACCTGCTCAATACTATCCTGCTTAATGCACGCCTTAGAACCACGCCAGTAAATATCCACTGCGTTGTGCCAAAAGAGGGATTTAATAGGATATATTCCACCAATAACGAATAACGGATTAAGATCTTCTCGTCTTCCTTTTATGTCCCGGTAAAGAAACTTTATTGCTTCAAGAAGATCGCAGACTCTCTTTATCTTCTCTTCAGTAGCAAGGGAAATGTTGAACTGCTTATCTTCACCTACTCTGTCAAGGTCTACTGCTAAACTATACTTATAATAACCATACCCTGTCTCGATATTTGCCAGGTTTGGATCTTTTTCGATCCTATCAGCAAAACCTTTATTATTGAGTAATTCTTGGTCACCGCAATAAGGTTCAAGAGCAATCATATGCGTTAGTCGAGCTACAGCACTCCGTGTTTTGTTACCTCCAGTAGTAATCATATAACCAAAAAGGTCTGCTTCCTCAAAATACGATTTCTCCAGTTCCTCAGGATTAAACTGAATAACTTGTTTGTTGCCCTCCCCAGCAGGGATAGGCGTGGCTCTCTTCCAGCCGACATTTTCAAAACACCACTCACCAATGCTGTAACGAAGCGACTGCCTTGAGGCAAAAAGATAAGTCTCACCACTACCCCGATGCACCTTTTTCAGTACCGCTACATTGCCATATCCCTCATCATAATTCAGTGAGAACGCCTTTACTAAAACCGTCAAAGCGAGAGCTTTTCTCTCCATTTTTATTAAATCTCCTCCCCTATCAGATTTTTTTCTTGAGATTCATTTTCTCCCTCAGGATTTAGAAATCCGGCAATAAAAGCCAGAGCCTTTTCTTGAAAAGAGACAACCTCACTTTCATAAAGAAAGCTAACTACCTCCTTAGGAATAGGTTTCTCGTAGACTATATAAAGTCTGATAAGCTCGTTACAAAAATCTTCTTTTCTCGCCCCTCGAATAAGAGAAAGAAATCTTTGGGCAATGTGGAACCGTTTCTTAGATTCAATTTCTTTCACTGAAAAGCTGTTTGCTCCACAATGCTTAACACCACGCAAAATACCATAAATTTCGCGACTGTTCAATTTATTCACCCCCGAACTATTTTTAAAATAATTCCTCTTCCCTCGGACTATAAAATCGAGTACAATCATCGACCAAAGAGGTAACAATCTTGCATCTTGATTAGACAATTTTTCTGCAAGGTACTTCATAGCTAATGTCACTATGGGACGCTTCTCAATAAGCCTTTTTAAGACTTCTGTAGATAACCAAACAAAAACATTTTTATTAACTTCATAAGGAAAAGCTAAAGAAGAAAGAAACCTACCAAATTCGCTAAATTCTACAAAAGTTTCGGAAAGTGCCCGATCCAATCCAAAGTAAATGAAGTGAGGCTTATCAGTATCCTTCCTTGGTGAAATTTTAAATTCTACGAAAAGAATATTATCAAAAGCCCACCTCATCTTTTTTTCAACAGTTTCGAGGATAATCTCTAGAACATGTACATAAGGATTCAAAAGCTGCTCCTTATTCATAAGGATCTGCAAATTTGCTTCTTGGAACACGGTATTGAGCTGATTGTTAACTTGATAACTACTCTTCAAATCCAAATAATCCACAAAAATGTAATCCGTTTCGTCAATTTCTTTTACAAACCAAGGTTTGCGATTAAAACCTGCAAAAGCACACAGAAAAACCAATTGGCATAACGGACACTTTATGGGATAAGAAATACCACCGCTAGCAAAAAAGGTATATACATTACTAAACTTATCTCGGCTTACTCCTAGAGGAGAAAAATCACCCTCATTAAGTTCAGAAAAAAACTTCCAGTCGTGATACATCTGACCACATATGGGGCAAGAATATCCTTTTTTCAGAGAGAAATCATCATCGAGAAAAGAAAGATACTGTTTCGTAAATTTTACAATTCTTGTTGGATCTTTTCCTTTAGGATTTGCTACAACACGCTTGTTAAAATAAAACCGTCCCAAATAATCAGCGACAAATTTCATACCATTCACTCCATCGATAAAATCCGAGAGCTTTTCTATTTTAATTCCTATAGAATTTTCCAAAACATTGGTTTGTTTTAACAAACTTTCAATACTGTCTTGGCTTTTCTTTATTATTTCTCCTATCCGTTCTATAAAATTTTGCCAATCCGTGGGCGCATCGAGAACAAAAATCATCCGTTTAAATTCATTCTCAATTTCTTTAATCTCCCCTGCTATTTTCATTCCTTGGGTTTCTCCCAATTTCTTCGTTACTTTATTCCGCTCATATCCAATATACCTCAGAAAATTGAACGTCTCTAGCAAAGCGAGTTTAGTAGCATAAGCAAAGTATATAAGAGCGAAATCCTGCAATACATCGCTCTTAATCCTTACGTTACCAGAGACAAATTCGTATTGTTTATGTCCAAAGTCAAGAATTCGTAATAACCCCACTACTCCTGCGTTATATAGCCAATTGCCAGGATAAAGAACAATTTCGTTCATCACACCACCTCCAGCATTCCGAAACCCTGAGAACGGCGCCGGCCTATTCCCAGAACCTGGATATCGTTTAAGTCTCCTGGGTCTCCTTGCATAATAAAGCGGCCACTAAAACAGGTGAAAGTGTAAACTCGAGAGGTTTCCTCTCTCTCTCGAATAGCATGCTTGACCACTTCTTTTCGGATATTGACCGGCTGAAAATCAAGTTCTTTCTGAAGTCCTTCCCCCCGAACACCCTTGAGCAAAGCATCAGCATAGTAATTGAGCTCCTTCAAAAACTGTTGACTTTGAGAAGCAGGAAGAAGAGGTTTTCCGGTAGAGTCTTCAATAAGAACAGGAGAAAGAGTTTGAAAAAGTACAGTCTCCTGGGTGATTGGTCTATCTTTAATGGGGATAATGGACATAGGATATGGTAAAGTAAAATCCCCTTTAGAAAAAGGGTAAATCGACCTATCTATCACACCGTTATAAAAATCTATGAGTAGTTCCATATCGGATGTAGAAAAATAAAACGCCAGAGGCGACTTAAGAATAAACCAATCCCCATTTTCTCGAAAACTTTCGCGGTCGTGGATGAAACGCACAGCAAAGCAGAAAGGCTTGGGCATTTTATTGCTCCTCTGGCGGTCAAAGTGAAATAGCCGAACAAAATGTTGCTCTCCAGATGGAGTGGCTCGCAGTGCCTCTTTGAAGAAACTCATAAAAGCATTGCGATAAAGAAGCGGCACTCTCTCAACCTTAAACTGAATTTGCAAACGCAAAATTATCCCACCTCCAAACTTTAATTAACAAAGACAAACTCCTTTCATTCGGTGATTTTCCAATAATCATCTTCTTCCGGGAAAATAGCAATCGCTGGCACTGTCTTCAAAATGCCCAGAGCTGGTTTCATAAGTTACAAAATCGGCAAAGCTTCCTATCCCTTCTATAATTTCAAACTCTGCAGGACGCCGCTTGGGGTTTACTTCAACCACCATGAAGTTCCTGAAGTTTTCATCGAGAGCCACAACAATCATATATTTGATAGATTGATCATCCGGGTCTTCTTCTATTAAAGATTGTATTACTGTTCCTCGAAATTTAACTTTTGCGAATTCTGGAATCTCCAGATTATGATATGCTTCTTCTAAGGAAATTACTTCCTGTTGCTCCCCAGCACCACTAGAAATTGTCGCAAATAGGAGCGATAAAACTACAACCAGAAAAAGTAGATGCTTTTTTCGCCTCATAATATTATCACTCTCCCCCCTCACTGAGCCAGTATGCAGGAAACTCACACACCTCAAGTAGCTTTAATAATAGCCCTTACCTTTACAATGCTGGCAAACTCCGGTGCCAAAACACCACATACAAGGCTGATTACCTGGTTTTCCATATCCGGGGTAAGCATGCTTTCCCGAACCACTACAGTATTTGCAACGGCCCGTACCTTTGCACTGTGGACACACCCTGTCTTTATTAGTTTTCATTTCGTTATCCATCGCTCTACCTCCCCAAATTAATTTCCAGGATAAAGGATATTTTTCCACCTTCTCTCTCATCATACTCAATGGGGGGTGTCACTTCCTGTCGTTGCGATAAATTTCCTGTAATTTTTCAATTTCTTTTTCGACTTCCTGGCGTAGATATTCAGGTTCCAAAATCTCAGCATGAGCGCCGTAGCCTATTACCCAGCGCTTAATTTCTTCAGGATGGCCACAAATGGTGAAAATAACTCCCCCATCGGGTAGCTCTTCTACTTCCTGGGTAGGATGCCAGATACGCTCTTTTATCCAGGCCGCCTGGTAACTGTCAAAACGGATACGTATCGGGGTAGCCTCTCCTCGATACATCCGAAAAGCCTGACTTAAATAATCCCGGGGAGAAAAATCTGGAGGACGCACAAAACTTTCTTCCAGCATCTTTGCCTCTCGTATCCGGTCTAAAGCAAAGTCTCGAATTTCACTTCGCAGATGACAGAAGCCACAAAAATACCAAACCCCTTCAAAATTATAAATATGATAGGGGTCTACCTTGCGCTCGGTAACCTGGCGAGAAGAAAGGCTATAATAGCTGATTAGAACTCTCTTTCGCTCAGTTATAGCTTTAAAAAGCTCACTAAAAACCTGGCTTACATCTACTCGCATAGCCAGAGGCACCAGGAAAGGAGAGAGCAACATTTCGAAATCTTCATAGCTCACCTGCAGACTATCGGGCAGTGCCAGCTTTAACTTCTCTCCTAAGTGATTAAAAGTTTCCTCTAAGGGTGTACCCTTAAACTGTTCGGCAACGTTAAGGAAGATGAAAAGAGCCAGCATCTCACCTTCGGTAAGGTTAGGGAAAGGCACTGACCAGGGTCGTTCAAAATAATAGCCCCGATGCTCTCGGTCGTAGGCAATGGGAGCACCAAAGTCATCTTTTAGTGCTTCAATGTAGCGGTCTACAGTACGCCGACTAACTTCGAGGATATCTGCAAGCTGGGAAACACCGGGGTAGGTATCTTTCTGGATTTCCTGAACAACACGGTAAAGCCGAAAAAGTAGTGAACGTTTGGAAAAAATATTATGGTAGCGAGTAGCTTTATTCTCCTTAACCATTTTTACTTCTCCTATTTTTTCTCCACCTCCTGTATTTAATTAACCAGCTCATACAATAAGCCTCTGTCTAAAGCTCTCCTCTTTATTATTGGCAAAGTTTACAAATGATTGACAAATCTCCCAATAGCGTTTCTCCTTCAGAAAACACAAACTTACTTTAAGGTAACAAGTGGGGTAGATACCATCTCTCTACAGAGACAGACCTCAGTACCATCCCTTGCCAATAGCATAAGCACATTATCTATAACTATCATTTTCTTATCACAAATTCTTTCTTACCTCTTGGTAATCAGGAAATTTTCCCTCTTCCATAATTTGACTAATGCTTTTATGAAGAAGACCAGCCAGATTTAGAATCTTATCTTTAAGATTTAGACAATCTTCTTCAGAAACAGGGCTAAACCCATGAGCCAAAATAGAGTTGTTTCTTTTTTCCAGGAGATTGCGTAATTCGTAGTCGTTAAAAAAGTTTTTACCCAGCTCTTCACCTAAATCGCTCAGCAATTCATAGTTTTTATAAAGAGGTAATTGAATTTTTCCCTTATCGTTGCGCAAAGGTTCGTATTTATCCCTCAATCCTTGAGGCAGACGTTCAGTATCTACATTAGAGGTTTCTATCCCCTTTGCCCGGAGCTTAATTTGAGCAATAAGCTCTACTGCTCGATAAAGTCGGGCTACTGCATCGTCAAACTTTTTCTCCTCCCTGCGTCGTTGAGCGTTGTTTAAAATATCAGCAAGAAAATAAATATCTCGTTGAGGAAAATGAGGATTAGTCAACTTTCCTAAAAAGGCTTTATTACGTTCTGGGATACCGGGTATCCCTTTAAAATCTTCTCCAGGGTGGTTAAAAAGGTCCCACCGGAAATAAAATTCAACTATATCCTGCCACTTCTCGACAAATCCCTGTACCGAAGAGGTATTAATGATTTTTCCCATTTTGATTAATACCTCAGCAGCTGAAGAAAAATCATAACGGTCAAAACAAAAAGCAAAAAGCTTTTTCATCTCTTCAATCTGATAAGCAAAAGCCTGGCCAAAAGCAATAATTGCCTCCCCGCCTCTTAATGGCTTACCTCCCTCACCTTTATTCATGATATAGGAAAAGCTATCTACTCCAGCAACACAGCCTCCCAACACCATCCCGGCACTCATAGGTTTAGTCCCGGCAGTAAAGTCAACAGTTATCTCAGCTTTGGCGTCTTCTTCTTTCAATTTTTTAATGTAATCTTGTATTTTAGAAAAAACGTCTTGAAAGTCCCGTTCTTCACCATTAGTTAGATAGATCTTTCTCTTTTCTAAAATAACTTCTGTCTCCTCTAACATCTGTTCTACAAGAGGAAGAGTAGTACTCTCGCTTTCTTTAGTAACTACAAAGTGGACTACATCAGGATGATGCGTTTTGACAGAGTAGGCTATTGCCCCAGCCAACGACTCCGCTCCTCCACTTGCACCCAATCCCACTGTTATCAACAGATGTTTCATCTTAACTTTCCCTCCATTTCTCCACCTCCTGTATTTTATAGTTAACCGCAAAACTCATTATAATTGACCGTCATCGTGAGCTTGCCTAATACATAATAATAAACTATAAGGGGGTAACCCCCCTTATAACCC
>JARRCQ010000084.1 GCA_029982105.1 Candidatus Atribacteria bacterium
TACGATTTTATATTGCGTTTCTTGATGAATAAGATTCGCAGCAGTTTTGTAAACGACCAGTACTTTGGCCCCACCACCGCAGAAGGGGTGATGGTGGTGAATTTTCTGGAAAGGATGGGATTAATCAAAATGGAGGTAATGGCAATGGACGAAAGACTTTTTGACCCTCTGTTTAAAAAGTATGGTTCTACTTTTGAGACTCCTCTTAAAAGAGGTCTCTTCCTTCTTGGCTCTTTAACTCAGCTTCTTCTCCGAGTTCAATATAATAGAAGAGAGTCAACACCACCTTTCTTAAAGAATCTCAAAGGGTTGAGGATGGATGAGCGAGACTTTTTAGGGTTACTTCCCCGGGTAGAAAATAAGCTGCAGGAATATGATTCTTTTGACCAGGGGAAACAGAAATTAGCCAGAGAAGCGGCTCACTATCTTTTAGAAGCTGGAAATAACTGGAAGATGTCCACCGATGAAATGAACTTCTATTTCGTAGCTGGGATGAATCTCCTTTCTGAAGTTATTCCTTTTATTTATCCCGAAAAAAGTGAGAAAGAAAAAATTCTGGTAGAGGAGGATATTTGAGATGGATGTTATTCAAAACCGTTCGGAAATTCTTTTTCTTTACGATGTTACTAACGCTAACCCCAATGGTGACCCGGTAGATGAGAATAAACCCAGAATTGATGAGGAAACCGGGATTAATCTGGTCTCTGATGTCAGGTTGAAGAGGACTATCAGAGACTATCTTTACGATTACCTGGGAAAAGAGGTTTTTGTACGGGAAATAAGGGATAACAATAGTAATTTGAAAACTAAGGAAGACCGGCTCAAAGATTTTAATTCTCATCAGGATTTGATAGAGAAATGCATTGATATCCGGCTCTTTGGAGCTACCACTGCAGTAAAAGAGCAGACTATGGCTCTCACCGGTCCTGTTCAGTTCAAGTACGGAAGGTCTCTCCATCGAGTAGACTTAACCTATGTGAAAGGTACTACCGTGATGCCTTCTCAAGCTGATAAAAAACAAGGCACTTTCACCGAGAGATATATCCTTCCTTATTCTTTAATCGCCTTTTGGGGAGTGGTTAATGAAAAAGCAGCTCAAGCTCAAAACCTTCCTTTAACCGATGAGGATGTCGATTTAATGATGGAAGCCATCTGGAATGGCACTAAAAACCTCATCTCTGGCTCTAAATTCGGACAAATTCCCCGTTTTCTCTTACAGATAATCTATAAAGGAGGAAATTTCTATATCGGAGAGCTGGATAAACGCATAGCTATCCAGACTGAAAAAGAAGAAGAAAAAATCAGGGACATTTCCGAATTTCAGGTGGAAATTTCTCCCTTGATTAAAGCTTTGCAGGAGAACCAGGATAAAATTAAAGAGTTGAGGATAAAAGCTGATGACCGGATAATCCTGGCTAAAAATGGAGAGCCAGTGGGGGTGGAAAGTGCTTTCTCAGGGTTGCCGACTGCATCCTTTCCTTTTTAGCAGGTGAGTAGCTAATGAAAGTCCTGGTTTTTGATATTTATGGTGATTTAGCTCACTTTCGGAAATTTTATACCACATCCTCTCCTTTGACTTTCCCTTTCCCCCCTCCTTCTACGATTAAGGGGATGCTGGGAGCTATAGTTGGAGTGGACAAAAAAGATTACCTCCGGGTCTTCTCTAGCGACTACTGTAAAGTTGGTCTTCAAATCCTGAAACCGGTCAAAAAAATTCGCTTGGGTCTTAACCATATAAACACCAAGCAAAACTACTGGATACCGACTAAAAGAGGAAGTCATGGAGCAAGAACTCCAATCCGGGCTGAATTTGTAAAAGACCCCGGTTATCGATTGTATATTTCTCACCAGGATCAGGCAATTTTTGAAGACCTGGTGAGAAAAGTTAAAAACCATGAGGCAGTTTTTACCCCTTCTTTGGGTTTGAGTGAGCTTCTGGCCGATTTCCGCTATCAAAAGGTAATAGAGGTAGAAGAAAGAGAAGAAGAAAGGGTAGCAGATTTGGTTACCGTCGTTCCCCTTCCTTATCTGGAGGGTCTACGGATAAATTTTGAAAAAGGGAAGAAATATTTTAAAGAGAGAATCCCTGTTCGGATGAACGAAGAGAGGGTAGTAGAAGAATATCAAGAAGTTATCTTTGAATCCGAAGGCAAACCTATCCAGGCTGAAACCCGGAAGAGCTGGGAAGGTGAGGAGAGTGGAGGACTTCTCTTTTTCTAATCTTTATTCTCACCCCGGTAAATATTTAGAAGAGCACTTAATCCGGGTGGCTAAAATGGCGCTGACCAATTGGGAAGCTATTCCGATAACTGTTCTGGGAGGATTTTCTAAAAGTGATTTGACCAGGTTAGTCAAAATCTGTGGCTTAGCTCATGACCTGGGTAAATCTACTAATTCTTTTCAGAAATACCTTCTTTCAGAAAATACCGGAAAATCTAAGGAAACTCGTCATTCTCTGCTCTCGGCAATAGCTACTTTTTTCTTGATTGAAGATGAATTTCGAGAAGTAACCCATTTACCCCCAGACCAAAAAAAGCTCTTAGCTTTTGTGGGATTTCTGGCGGTTAAAAGACATCACGGAAATCTGGAAGATGTTTTAACTGAATCCTTTCTGGATACCAAAGAAGAAGAACTTCTTTTAAAACAAATAGAAGACATAGACGCAGACCGGCTTTCTATACTGGTAGAAAAGTTGAAAAACTCCGGTCTTCCATCAGACATCACCAGAGACTCCTGGTCGGGATGGGTAGAAGCTTTCCCTTTAGAGCTGATAAAGATGAGAAGGACATTGCGCCAGCTGGGGCGGGAAAATAATCTCAGCTGGTATTTATTGACCAATTTAGTATTTTCTCTCTTGATTGATGCCGATAAAAGTGAAGTAACTGTGGGCGAGCTATCCAGAAAAGAAGTAGGTATTCCCCCTTCTATAGTAGGTGAGTATAAATCTACTCTAAAGAGAGGAGAAACCTACTTAAACCAGTTAAGAGAAGAGGCTTACCAGGAAGTAATTAATCAGGACATAGATTTGACTACCCGATTTTTTAGTCTGGACCTTCCCACCGGGCTGGGGAAGACTTTTACCTCTTTTGCCTTTGCCTTGAGGCTTCGAGAAAAGATAAAAGAAGAAAAAGGTTACACTCCTCGTATTATATATTCCCTCCCCTTTTTAAGTATTATTGAGCAAAATGCCGACCAGATAGAGAAAATTTTGAAAAATAGTGGCCTGATAGTAGATAGCTCTATAATCTTGAAGCACCATCATTTATCGGATATTTACTATCAGGAAGACACAAAAGAGTTTGAACCTGACCAGGCCAAGATTTTAATAGAGGGATGGAATGCCGAAATTGTCATTACTACTTTTGTTCAGCTTTTCCATAGCTTGATTTCCCATCGAAACTCCACCCTGCGTAAACTCCACCGGTTAGCAGGTTCCATTATCATCTTAGACGAAGTCCAGTCTATCCCTTTTAAATATTGGTTGCTTTTGAGAGAAGTTTTCCAGCAACTGACTTCATCCTTCAACACCTATATAATATTGGTGACTGCCACTCAACCTTTGATTGTAGAAAGAGGGCAAATGTTTCCTCTGGTTGACCCCCAGAAGTATTTCCCCCGGGTCAATCGAGTTACTATCCGCTCCGATATAGAGCAAGGTATGACCATAGAAGAGCTGGTTGACTATCTGACTATAAAAGAAGACCAGAGCTATCTTTTCATTATGAACACCATAAATGCTGCTACTGCGCTCTATCAGTTGATGAAGAAAAAAGTCAAGGATAAAATAATCTACCTTTCTACCCATGTTGTTCCCTGGGAACGTTTAGAGCGAATAAAAGCACTACAGGAGAAAAAATTTCGCTTGGCTGTTACCACTCAGCTGGTAGAAGCAGGAGTGGACATAGATTTTGATGTAGTTTACCGGGACATCGCTCCTTTGGATTCTCTAATCCAATCTGCTGGAAGGTGTAACCGGAACTGGGACAAAGAGAAGGGGCTGGTAAACATAGTCCGCTTACAAGATAATAAACGTGCCTATTCTTCTTATATCTATGATTCTTTGCTTCTCCGGGAAACCGAAAAGATTCTTCTTAGAAATAACGTTCTTTATGAACAAGATTTATTTGAGATGGTAGAAGATTATTTTCACCTGTTGCAAAATAAGAAATCGAGTGATGATTCGAGAAAGCTACTGGAAGCTGTTTATCGATTAAAATACACCAGCAATGACCAGCAGGTAGGGATAGCGGATTTTCAACTGATTGAAGAAGATTATCCCAAATTAGACGTTTTCCTGGAAATAAACCAGGAAGCCCAGGAAGTCTGGAATACCTTTTTAGAAATCAAAGAAATAAAAGACCTGTGGCAAAGGCGTCTGGCATTTGATAAAATAAAAGGCGATTTTTACCAATTCGTCGTTTCAGTACCAATAAATGTAGAAAATCTTCCCCCTGAAGTTTCCGGCTTTCGCTATGTTAACAATAACAGTCTTTCTGATTTCTATGACCCCGACACTGGCTTCAAATTAAAGGGAGGGTAAGCTATACGGTAGACGGTGATGTATCGGGAACTCTGATTCAGAGCTACTCTATTTGCCAAAGACAACTATGGCTTATGGCTCATCAAATCACCCCTGACCAGGATAATTCCTATCTGGAAATAGGTAGGTTTTTAGACTCGGAAAGCTATGACCGGGATAAGAAAAAAATCCACTTTGAAAATGTTGTTTTAGACTTAGTTCAAACTAAACAAGGGAATGTAGTGGTGGGAGAAATAAAGAAAACCTCCAAAGCTGAAGAAAGCGCCAAATTGCAACTGGCTTTTTACCTTTACCGATTGCGAGAGAGTGGCATCACCTCAGAGGGAGTTTTACTTTTCCCTCAAGAAAGAAAAAGAATAAAAGTAGATTTAACTCCAGAATTAGAGGAAAAAATTAAAAATGTCATAGAGGATATAAAAAGAATAATTGCTCTGCCTTCTTCTCCACCTCCTCGAAAAATAAAATTTTGCACCAATTGTGCCTATCGGGAGTTTTGCTGGGCATGAGCGAGAGCATTTACATTTTCTCCAGTGGTAAACTGGAGCGCAAACAGAACACCATTTATTTTGAAGATAGTGAAGGAGGGCGAAAATATGTCCCTATCGAGAATACTCGAGAAATTCATATCTTTGGAGAAGTATCTCTCAATAAAGAAATACTCGAATATCTTTCTCAAAACGAGATATTACTCCATTTTTATAATTACTACGGTTATTACTCCGGGAGCTTTTACCCCCGGGAGCACTACAACTCTGGATATCTCATCTTGAAACAGGCAGAGCATTATTTAGATGAAGCAAAACGGTTAACATTAGCCAAGAGCTTCGTTCGAGGTGCTCTTCAGAATATGGAAAAAGTCTTGAGCTATTATGACAATCGAGGAGTTGAATTATCACCGTTAATAGAAAAGATAAATTACTTCTCTCGATCGGCAGAGGAACAGGAAACAGTTGAATCATTAATGGCTATAGAAGGGAATGCCCGGCAGATTTACTATTCTTCTTTTGACTCTATAGTGCAGGACGAAGATTTTAATCTGGAAAGCCGGACCAAAAGACCACCAGGAAATAGAATGAATGCTCTTATCAGTTTTGGTAATTCTCTGCTTTACACTATTGTATTATCCGAAATTTACAAAACCCATCTGGACCCCCGGATTGGATACCTGCACACCACTAACTTTCGAAGATTTACCTTGAATTTAGACGTAGCTGAAATCTTTAAACCCATATTGGTTGACCGGACTATTTTTTACCTGTTAAACAAAAAAATGATAGGTCCGGAGAATTTTGATGAACGAGTAGGGGGAATATATTTGGATGAGTCTGGCCGACGAGCTTTCGTAGAAAGATTTGAGGAGAGATTAAAAACTACTATCAATCACAGTAAAGTAGAAAAACAGGTTTCTTACCGGAGGCTCATTCGGCTGGAATTATATAAACTGGAAAAACACTTTATGGGAGAGGAAAATTACACTCCCTTTGGAGCTGAATGGTAAAGTGTTTGTCATTATGGTTTATGATGTAAATCAAAGTAGAGTAACCAAAGTTTTAAATACTGCTCGGAAGTATCTGAACTGGGTGCAAAACTCAGTTTTAGAAGGAGAACTCACCGATGCTAAATACGAAAAGCTCAAAGCAGAAGTTACCAAAAAGATAAAACCTGAAGAAGACTCGGTAATCTTCTACATTTTACGCACCACTCGTTATACTGAACGAGAAATAATGGGTGTAAAAAAAGGTGGTCACCAGACGATCATCTAAATTTTTCGTCGATGTCCAATAGCGCAAAAACCCCCGGGGATCGACAGAAAGGAAAAAATTTATTTTTTCCGCTTGACAAAAGGAGAACAATGATTTTTAATAGCTTCAGGTGCGCACCTTGAAAAGTGAATAGAAAATAAAAAATCCTTATTTTAAGCCCCTCGAACGCGTTTTTAGCCTACCTATAAGGGATTGAAACTATACTTACCATCCCACTAAAACCCCATTAGTAAGCTTGTTTTTAGCCTACCTATAAGGGATTGAAACTTAAATGCTTATTGTCTTTCTTTCTTTCTCTTTTTCTTGTTTTTAGCCTACCTATAAGGGATTGAAACTCCACACCATTTACACCCTGAGATAAGGAAGTATTCCTGTTTTTAGCCTACCTATAAGGGATTGAAACAGCGATACATTACTTTAAATGAGCTGGAGTTCGTCCAGTTTTTAGCCTACCTATAAGGGATTGAAACAAGACAAAAAATCTTTTCCATAACATAACAAAAATTTGTTTTTAGCCTACCTATAAGGGATTGAAACGACAAGCAAGGGTGGTGAATAATCCCTATGAAAAACCGTTTTTAGCCTACCTATAAGGGATTGAAACGGGAAGAAACTGAATATATCTACACACTCTATATCTGGTTTTTAGCCTACCTATAAGGGATTGAAACATCCTGCTCAATGTTGGTTGAAATACGAGTTCGTTGAGTTTTTAGCCTACCTATAAGGGATTGAAACTT
>JARRCQ010000085.1 GCA_029982105.1 Candidatus Atribacteria bacterium
CGAGAAGTAGATGTAGTGACTACTGGTACTTTTGGAGTAATGTGTTCTTCAGGAGCTTTCTTTAATATTGGACATACCAAACCCCGGATGAAAGTTAGCGAAGCCTATCTCAATGGGGTAATGGCCTACTGTGGTTTAGCCGCTGTAGATTTTTACATTGGAGCAACACAGGTGGCTCAGGATGACCCCCTCAATAAAATCCATCCTGGAGAATTTAAATACGGTGGAGGTCATGTGATTCAGGATTTGGTGGCAGGAAAAGATGTGCTTCTTGAAGCCTATGGTTATGGAACAGATTGTTATCCTCGACGAAAATTAGTAACCTGGATTAACCTGAAAGACTTGAACGAGGCTTATCTTTTTAACCCTCGTAATGCCTATCAAAACTATAATGTGGCAGTAAATCTCTCTTCTAAAACTATTTATACTTATATGGGGGTCTTGCTTCCTAAATTAGGTAATGCCAATTATTCTTCTGCTGGACAGCTCTCTCCTTTGCTTAACGATCCTCTTTACCGAGTAATTGGGGTAGGAACTCGGATTTTTCTGGGAGGAGGAGTGGGATATGTGGCTTGGCAGGGAACGCAACATAATCCTGGAGTAGAAAGAAACGAGCGAGGTGTGCCCAAAGAGGGAGCAGGAACTTTAGCAGTGATTGGTGATTTAAAAGGGATGGATGCTAATTGGTTGTGGGGAGTGAGCATAAGAGGATATGGTTGTTCTTTGGCAGTAGGGTTGGGAGTTCCGATTCCTATCTTGGATGAAGAAACCCTCTATTACTGCGCGGTAAAAGATGAAGATATTTTAGCTCCTATTATAGATTACAGTAACGCTTATCCTAATGGGACAGGAGAGGTGTTGGGTTATGTTAGCTATGCTCAGTTGCGCCAGGGGAAAATAAGCATAGAGGGTAAAGAAGTTCCTACTGCTTCTTTATCCAGTTATTCCCGAGCTCGGGAAATAGCTTTAACTCTAAAGGATTGGATCACAAAAGGCGATTTTACCTTAACTCAACCGGTTTTGTCTCTTCCTGGCCAAGAAGGTGCTCGTTTTCATAATCTTCCTGAAAGACCAGTAAATAATGGAAGAGGGGGGAGGTGAGGAAATATGAACTCTTCTCAAAAAGTAGTTTTGAGATTTCCCAGTGAATTGGTAGATCGGCCGCTGGTGTGTGAGTTAGCTCTGCAATTCGGATTAAGTTTTAACATTATGCGTGCTTCTATTTCTCCTCATCGCGAAGGACTTATGGTAATAGAAATATTGGGAGAGAGAAAAAAACAAGAAGAAGGACTACAATTTTTGAGAGAAAATGGCTTAGAAGTTGAATCTTTGAGTCAGGATATAAAGATGATAACAGAGCGTTGCATTCATTGTGGTGCTTGTGTAGGGGTTTGCCCTACTGAGGCTTTGTATGTGGAAAAACCCTCTTACTTAGTAAAGTATGATGAGACTCAGTGTATCGCTTGTGAAATGTGTATTTTGGCCTGTCCTACTCATGCCATGGAGGCTCTTCTGTGACTGAGTATGTAGAAAGATGGTATCGTAAATATACGAGGGCACTAGATTTAGTGCCCTTTTCTGTCCAGATAAAAGAGAGCGATCTTTTCATTTTGGCAGAAAAAGATTTGAAAGATTTAGCTTATAAGAGATTAGAAAAAGAAAGAAATAACTTAGAAGCCTATCTGCACTACGACCCTGATTTTCTGCATTCTTTAGTTCCGGTTACCGTTCCTACCTTTGCTCCTCCTATCTGTCGGATGATGGCCGAAGCAGCAAAAAAGGCCGGGGTAGGCCCTATGGCAGCTGTAGCTGGAGCCATAAATGAAATGGTGGGCGAGGAACTCCTCCGGGAGAGCCAGGAATTGATAATCGAAAATGGGGGAGATTTGCTGGTCTTTTCTCAAGAGGCTCGAGTGGTGGCAGTGTATGCTGGAGAAGAATCTCCCTTTAGTTTCCGGATAGGTATAAAATTATCCCCGGGCCAAAAATGGGGAGTAGCTACTTCTTCAGGAACAGTTGGCCATTCTTTGAGCTTTGGTAAAGCAGATGCAGTGGTTGTAGTAGCTGAATCATCAGCTGTAGCCGATGCCTGGGCAACGAGTTTAGCCAACCGAGTGCGAGAAAAAGAAGACATAAAGAAAGTGCTGGAATTTTCTCAGCAAGTTACTGATATTAAGGGGATTTTAATTATTTTAGGAAAACTTTTAGGAATGGAGGGTAATATCCAGATAGAAAAACTCTAAATTTTTGTGGTAAAATCTAAAAAATGTCTTCCGGGGTGGAAAAAATGGTATTAGTAATTGTTCTGGTTTTAGCATTTCTTGCTATTTACGTTACGGGAATAGATACAGTAAAATCTATTCCTTCTGAAGTGTACCAATTATTTCACCAAGCTTTTTCTCTTATCCGAGAGAAAAAATATTCGGAAGCCTTAGAAATTTATAATGCCATTATAAATTTGTTACCCCATCATCCTGTCGCTTATGCCCAGCGAGGCAACGTTTACTACTATTTAGGAGACATAGATAAGGCTATTGAAGACTATTCTAAAGCCATTGAGTTGAAACCTGATTTCGCCGAAGCTTATAACAATCGAGGCAACGCCTATTTGTCAAAAGGTGATATAGAGCAAGGGGTTAGCGATTTAACTAAAGCGGTAGAGCTGAATCCTCAATTAAAAGAGGCTTTTTTTAATCGGGGTATAGCTCGCTCTGAAGAGGGAAAATACCAAGAAGCGCTGGAAGACTTCAGTCAAGTAACGCAGATAGACCCTCAGGAACCTGATGTATATCTTGCCCGGGCTCGCCTTTTGTTAAAATTAAAGACCTATTACAATCAAGTCCTGGATGATATCAATCAGTTCCTTGAATTTTACCCTTCCCATCCTCAGGCTTATTTTCTAAGAGGAATGTGCTTTTTGCGTCAGGGAGACTATTCTCAAGCCATCCAAGATTTTTCTCAGGCTTTAACTTTTAAGAAAGATTTTCCCCTGGCTTACTATCAAAGAGGAATTGCCCGAATTAAGCAAGGAGAATATATGGGGACTATAGAAGACTTTACCACTGCCCTTGATTTGGAGCCAGAATTTTATCCTGCTCTTCTGGGAAGAGGAATAGTTTATTACCAAAATGAAGATTATGAACTGGCTCAAGAAGACCTTAACCGAGCAATAGAAATCAACCCCCGATTTTATAAAGCCTATGGCTTTAGAGCTCTGGTTTATCGAGCCTTAGGAAAAGAAGAGGAGGCAGAAAAAGACTGGGAAGAGTTTCTAAAAGGAGATATGATTAACGACTTAGTGGAAGAAGATTTAGATGAAGAAACGAATGAGCTCTGTTCCTGGGGAGAGAAAATGCTGGTATGGGGCGAAAACCAAGAGTTTGAAGAAAACTTGGTAGCGGGGGTCGGATTCGAACCGACGACCTCCGGGTTATGAGCCCGACGAGCTTCCTGACTGCTCTACCCCGCGCCGTTAATCGTTCGCGCCTGCGAACAGTATATAATATTAAACCATTTTTCTATTTTGTCAACCCCGCGAGGGCTCTATAATAAAGTGTGTGGAAAAAATATCTAAAAAGAAGTATGGTGGCAAAGACCAGATCCAGAAGTTAGAAAAGAAAGGAGGCCTTACCACCATGGCCAGAGGGAAAATTAGTATCACGATTGTATTAGGAGTTAAAGATTTCATAGCCTATATAGATGAAGAGGGATAAAACCAGTCTCCTATTTATAGCAGTACTACCGGTCAGCAGCTATCCCTTTGCTTATGCCTATGAGGATACTAAAACAGCCAATTGGATAGATGCCCTCAGGAGATGGATAGACTACCGGACTACTATCATTGCTATCCGAACTGGGAAACCTAAAGATAAGCCATATATTTACTCACGGCATGGGTCATTTTTATTCCGACTCTCCTGGGTCAATTGTACGCCGGTGGTGACAATAAGCTCTTTTTCTATTTATGGTTCTATGATAATATTTCTTTAAAAAAGGAGAAACATATGCTTTCTGAGGTGTTGAAAAGGGGAATAATAGTTTTTGACGGGGCAATGGGAACCCGTTTACAGAAATTAGGTCTTCCTGCAGGTCATCCTCCCGAAGAGTGGAATCTCTCTCATCCTGAAGAAGTAGCCCGGATACATCGAAGTTATGTGGAGGCAGGTTCTACCCTTATTCAGACTAATACTTTTGGTGCCAACCGCATTCGCCTTGAACGTTACCATCTGGAGGAAAAAATTAAAGAAATAATTCACGAAGGGGTAGAAATAGCTAAAAGTGTCTTAAAAGAGGGAGTATTACTGTCTGCCTCTATAGGACCTCTGGGAGAATTTATCGAACCCTATGGAGACCTATCTTTAGAAAAAGCACAAAGAGCTTTTATGGAACAAGTTGAACTTTTGCAAGAAGAGGGAATAAAGATATTTCATTTAGAAACTTTCAGTTTTTCTTCCGAAGCTCTTTTAGCCTGGGAGGCAATTAAACATTTTAGCGGTGAAGCAATAGTTAGTTTTACTTTTGAAAAAAGGGGTGAGGGACACTTCACCACTTTAATGGGGGAGCATCCTCGCCAGATAGTAGAAATTTTTAAAGACGAACCTATTACCGCTTTAGGCACTAATTGTGGGGGAGGGATAAGAGAGATAACAGAGATAGCTCGCCAGTATCGAGAAAGTTATCTTGGGCCTCTTTCTTGTAAGCCTAATGCCGGTATTCCCCAAGTAGTAGAAGAAAAAGTAGTTTATACAGAAACCCCAGAAGATTTTGCAGAAGGAGCTAAGCAACTACTTAAGTTGGGAGTGAACATAATTGGCGGCTGTTGTGGAACAGATGAAAGATATATTACAGCTGTTAAAAGAGTTATTGAAGAAATGTCTTCTTTTAAACCATAACCGTAGATACTCTTGGTAAGGAGGGAATTACTTCCCCTCCTAAAAACCGAGCTATTTCTTCCAACCGCGTTAGAGGAGGGGATTTTACTCCTTCTTGAGCAGGCTTACGGTCTAAAGCATTGATTTGCACCCGATGAGGGGAAATAAGAGCAATTTTCTCTTTAAGAGAAACAAGCTCTTTTTCTGAGTCATTTATTCCTTCTACTATAAAAATTTCTAACCATATCTCTCCTAGGAAGTGCTTGCGTAAACTAGCTAAACTCTCTAAATAAGAGTTTAAAGTAATCTGAGGATGGGGGCGGTCGATCATCTGGAGAGCCTGGGGGGAAGCAGCATCCAGGGAAGGGATTATGATGTCCATTTCCTTTACTTCTTCTAAGAGGCCCTCGTGAAGAGCAAAAAGAGTTCCATTGGTGATTAATACTAATTTTTGTTCCGGGAAGAGTTTTTTGATAAAATGAGCAATCTCTCCTAAAGAAGAATGAAGCGTAGGCTCTCCCCAACCGGCGAAGGTAATACAATAAGGAGGAGCATTGCGAAACCGGGAAGATGCAGCATATTTTTTGAGACTTTCCATTACCTCAAGAGTGGGAATATATTCTTTTCTCTCTATGGTTAGATTGGTAGTTATTCCACATTCACAATATATACAATTTAGACTGCAAGTTTTATGAGGAAGGAGATTAATTCCCAGAGAGCTACCCAATCTCCGTGATATTATAGGTCCAAAAATACATTTTTGTGCCATAACATTTTCCTTCTTTCTATAGGTCTTCTAAAAAAACCTTTAACCCTACTAGAACGATGGCTATTCCTCCCCATGTTTCGGGAGAGGAAAAAACTCCTCTTATTTTATGTCCCAAGGAAACTCCTAAATAAGTCATAAACGATGCTACTACTCCAATAATGAGAGCGGAAAACCAGATGTTTTTATCTATAAGAGCAAAAGAAAAACCCACTGCTAAAGCGTCAACGCTGGTAGCTAAAGAAGCAAAAAGCAATGGCCAACCCTGGCTAAAATCGACGGAGGGTGCGTCGTCATCTTTTTTCCATCCCTCGTAAATCATTTTTCCTCCTACTAAAGATAGCACTCCTAAAACTATCCAATGGTCAAAAGAACTAATGAATTGAGCTATTTGCAGACCTACTCCAAAACCTATTAAAGGCATAAAAAACTGGAAAGCTCCAAAAGAAACAGAAAGGCGTAATTTAGCATCTAACGGGCAAACCTTCTGGCACATTCCAAAAGCTGCAGCTAAAGAAAAAGCGTCTAAACCTAATCCTATAGCAATAATGAATGTTTCGAACACTCAGCTTCCTCCCTTTATTGGAACTTGGGGGATTATAACATAAAGACCCGTATTATTTAAAGAGTCATTCTTATACATTTAACCTCAAAAGGCATAGGAGCTCACTGTTTTTTGTTGTTTTTACGTTTTTTCTTTGGGGTTTATAGGGGGATATTTCCCTCTTATTGTTCTTTTTGTTTGCGCCGCAGGCTGTTTATACAACCCCTCGCGATGACAAAAAGAGGGAACAGCGTAGCCACGCTGGGATGTATTTTCCCAGCGTTATTGATTTGTAGTTTTTTCCATGTACTTTGCTTTCTTAATCTTGCGTCGCAGACTGTTTTTTTGCGGTTAACTATAATAGTATCCAGAGAAAAATTGTGGGGCACGATGAGCCTATAATGGGGCAACGCCCCACGGAGGGATGTTTTCCCCTCAGTAGTTTTTGCTTTTTGGGGGGATTATAAAGGGGGTACACCCCTTTATAGTATTTGTAGTGAAATTTGCGGTTAACTATAAAATGACAATTTAAATGATAAAGTCATTGACAAAATAGATAAGTGATGATACTATGCTCTCCGAGCTTGCGCAAGCTTATTAATTTTCAATTTATTTTTGGGAGGTTTAAGTTTAAATGGCAACTGGTAAAGTTAAATGGTTTAGTGCCACCAAGGGTTATGGATTCATTGAATCTGACGAAGGTGGGGATGTTTTCGTTCACTACTCGGCTATTGAAGGTAGCGGCTTTAAAACTTTAGAGCAAGGCCAAGCAGTAGAGTTTGAGGTTCAGCAAGGTGATAAGGGACCTCAAGCAGTAAAAGTAAAGAGACTGTAAGAGAAAAAGAGAAAAAAGCCTGAAGA
>JARRCQ010000086.1 GCA_029982105.1 Candidatus Atribacteria bacterium
CTTGACAGTTAGTTTTACAATGGGTTTTGCGGTTAACTATAAAATCCACTGAAGAAGAAAAAAACCTTCTTCAGTGGATTCCCGATTAAAGCACTCGGGAATTTGAAGATTTTGGGAATGACAGAAAAAGAGGCTTCGCTGCCAGCGTATCTTGAGGTCTCTTCAGCGTAGAGTTCCTCTTCCAGACCCAGTAATGCCTGGCGCAAGGAATATGGCTTCCACTCTCTATCCTCTTCTTGAGGTTCTTTAAAGAAGAAAGCATACAAAATCACAGACTTCTGTTCTAAGGTCCTCCGGCAAATTCCGGATCACCCTTTATCCCTCATCCGGCGACTCTTAAGCCAGTATCCAAAAGCATTTAAAAAACCTTTGGAGACCTAATAAAAAATCCCAGGCATGATTATAGACTATCTTTTGTGGTTAGCTATGTAGCTATGAAATGAATAAAAACTAAAAAGTATCCTGATCCACTAAGAGCTCAGAGAGTTGAGAAATAAGTTGGTAAATATCCTGTTCCCCCAAGCCCAGCAAGTTTACAGCCTGAGGAGAAAGAGGATACAACAAACCATCTGCTCCAATACCAATACCCATAGTCACGCATATAAAATCAGCCACATGAACTATAGAGGTGAGCGTAGGATCAATTTTAGCCAGCTCCGGGCTATGATGAAAAGCAATGGCTTCCACCAATTCTGGAGGAAGATTCCAATTTTCTGCTACCTTAGAGCCCACCAGGGCATGATTGAAGCCTATTATTTCTTCTTCGGCCTGAGAAAAAGGAATTTTCTCTTTTTCTACCTTGTCTATCACTTCCTCATAACTTTCTCGCATATAACTATTTAAAATTACCTTACCCAGGTCGTGAAGCAGCGCAGCAGTATAAGCCACCTCTATTTTAGGAAACTTTATACTCCGAGCAGTCATTCGAGCAGCCATAGCCGCTGATTGAGAATGTTTCCACAATTCCCCAGGCAAAAGCGCATATCCTTCCACTTCCTGGCTGAGAAGTTTGCTTACTGAAGCAGCTATGACAATAGAGCGAATAGTCTGAAAACCAAGCATAATAGTAGCATCAGTAACCGTAGAAATACGACGGGGAAAACCATAAAAAGCTGAGTTAGCCAACCTTAAAACTTTAGCCGTCATACTTTGATCTAAATTTATGACTTCATTGATATCCCGAGCAGTGGAATCGGGATCTTCAGTAAGCTCCATAACCCGCTTTACCACCCAGGGTAAAGCGGGAAGGTCATCCACTTTTTTCAGCAAATCTTGGAGAGAAATCTTACCCATTTTTATTTTCCTTTCCCCTTTAAGATAAGTTAAAATTTTAAAAAACACTCCTCCTTATAAAAAGTTAGAGAAATTTTCTTGCCAAGTATCTCTTTTTCTAAAGAAATTACTTGGCCACCTCCGCATTTACAAGATGGGGAGGGGTTTCTCCTTGAAGTGCCAAAACTAAGTTACGCGCTGCCATAACTGCCATTTTGGCACGCGTAGCATAGGAAGCTGAACCAAGATGAGGAGTTAACACCACTTGTGTTAACTCCAGAAGTTCAGGTTCTATTTGCGGCTCTTGTTCAAAAACATCCAGAGCCGCACCTCGAATCCATCCTTCTTTTAAAGCTCGAACCAAGGCTTTTTCATCCACTATAGGCCCTCGAGCAGTATTTATGAGGTAAGACTCTTTTTTCATTATTTTCAATTCTTTTTCCCCAATAAGATGGTAAGTTTCTGGAGTAAGCGGGATATGAATACTCACAAAATCAGATTGAGCTAAAAGCTCGGGAAGTGGACAATAAACTACCCCTAACTCTTTTTCTTTATCTTTTACCCGGCGCCGATTAAAATAAATTACTCGCATATCGAATCCTCGAGCTCTTCGAGCCATAGCTTGACCAATCCGCCCTAAACCTATAATTCCTAAAGTAGCTCCCCAAACATCATTTCCTAAAAGGAGAAGTGGTTCCCATCCTCTAAATTTCCCCTCTCTAACAAATTTGTCTCCTTCCACCACTCGACGAGCCACAGCCATAAGTAAAGCCCAAGCCAGATCGGCAGTGCTTTCAGTGAGCACCCCAGGAGTGTTGGTAACCATTATGCCTCTTCTTGTCGCTTCTTCTATATCAATGTTATCATATCCCACAGCATAGTTAGAAATCACTCGCAAATTCTGCCCTGCTGCTTCCATAATGTCCCGGTCAATTCTATCAGTTAGGAGAGAGAGAATTCCGTCTACTCCTTTCACTTTCTCAAGGATAATTTCCCGGGGGAGCACCCCGTCATAATCGCTTACTTCTACCTGGCAGATTTCCTCCAGGATATTTAATCCTTCTTCAGGGATTCGGCGAGTCACTAAAACTCGAGGTTTTTTATCCAATATTACATCCCCTTCTCATAGAAAATATAAAAACTCAGTATTTATTTTATCATACTTCTCTTGCAGCTTTTCTTGAGGAAAAACAGATCGCTCCTACCAAAAAAGATACCTGCTAAACTATTGAGGAATCTTTATTATCAATAGTTATAGAATCGATAAAGCTGGGTACGAAATCGAAGTTAACCGGGAAGATATACTACCCTCTCAAGATAGTTTATCTTCCCGGCTTCAACATAGACACCAAGTCTTTATACTACCGGCTTATCCTTTTACCGCTCCAAAAGTAAGACCTCTTACAATATAACGTTGGATGAAGAGAGCTAAAACAGTAGGTGGAGCAAGAGCTAAAATAGCCCGCGTAGCTATAAACCAAAATTGTACTCCCCGAGTATCTTCTGCTCCCGCTAAGTAAACAGGAAATGTTTTCGCCCTTAGTGTAGTTAAAGACAAAGCAAAAAGAAATTCATTCCAGGTAAAAGCCACACAAATTGCCGCTACCGCTACTAAAGTGGGAATAGCTAAAGGAAGCGAGATTCTCCAAAAACTCATAAAATCAGAACATCCATCAACTTCAGCAGCTTCTTCTAACTCAGCAGGCAAGTCCTGAAAAGTCTGTCTCATGATAACAACAGCAAAAGGAAGAACAAAAGTAGCATTAACCAAGACTAAAGCCCACACTGTATCTAAAAGATGAAGAGTCCTCATAATCAAAAAAAAGGGGATTAATACTACTACTGGTGGTAAAACTCGCTGAGAAAGGAACCAGATAGTAAGATCTCTATTCTTCATCCTTCTAAATTCAAAACGAGCCAGAGCATATCCGGCCGGCACTCCAAGGGCCAGAGCAATAAGTGTAGCTGAAACAGCAACTATAATGCTGTTTAAAAGAGCAGACCGGCTCTCTCTGGTAGATAGTTCGGTCCGCCAATTTTCTAAAGTGGGCTGGAATTGAAGAAAAGGAACAGAAAGCCCAGTAACAGTAAAAGTTTCCGCCGGGGGTTTAATAGAAGTAACCACTCCCCAGTAGATTAAAAAAACCGCCCAAAAAACTATAATGGCCACCAAAGCATATCTAATGATAGTACCGCTGAGAGATTTTTTTCTTACTACACCCATTTTTGTTTACCTCTCTTCACTCATAAACTTCTCTTATCTGACGGAAGAGGAGATTAATTATCACTATTACAATAGCTAATAAAAGATATCCCAAAGCTGAAGCATACCCCAGGTCAAAAAATTTCATTCCAGTGCGGTAAGTATAAAGAGAATAAACTTCGGTAGCTGTTCCCGGCCCTCCTCCAGTCAAGCTGTATACCACATCGAATATTTTGAAAGATTCAATCAGCCGAAGAAGCAGAACCACCATAATCACCGGCTGAATCATAGGAAAAGTAATCTTCCGGAAGATTTCCCACTCTGAAGAAGAATCAATATAAGCAGCATCATAAATTTCTTCAGGAAGAGATTGAAGCCCAGCCAGAATAACTAAAAAGCAAAAAGGTGTCCATTGCCAGATATCCAGCAGCAATACTGCCACCCAAGCCCAGATGCGACTAGAAAGCCAAGGAATTTTAAGGTTAAAAAGGCTCATTAAAATGCTGTTAATAGGCCCTCCCTCTTCATAAAAGATGGTAAGGCCTAAATACCCCACTGCTACTGGAGTGCAGAATATGGGCAGAATTAAAAGAGCTCGAAAAATATTTTTGCCTCTCATCTCCTGATTAAAAAGAAGGGCGATTAAGGTACCTAAAATCAACTGGATGCTTACGGTAATCGCTACATAAAGCAGGGTTACCTTTAGAGAGTTTCCTACTTTATAATCACTGAAAATGCGGGCAAAATTGTTAAGGCCCACAAATTGAGCAGGACGACCTAATCGAACCCGGAAAAAGCTCAACCCCAAAGAGTAAATTAGAGGAAAAATAGTAAAAGCCAACACCCAAATAATAGCCGGAAAAATGAAAAAATACTTTGCTCGCCTATTCTTCCGCACAGTTATGCCCCCCTCACAGGGGGGAGTATCAACTCTCCCCCCTTATTAACTATACGAATATGATTGGTAATTACTCAGGTTGGTAGCCAATAGACTCTTGATATACTGTCAACTGCTCTTCTCTACCATAGCGGTTAGTAATGTCTTCCCAATCTCTGGCTACTCGATCTAAAGCCTCTTGAGCTGAAAGTGCTCCAGTATAGGCTTCTGACAGATGCCGATCCAGAGCTACCCAGTATTCATTACCACCTGGTATTCGCAAGTAAGGAACAATATTAGTGGCAAAGAAGTTCTCATAATAGGCGTCTAAGTATTCTTTAGCGTCTTCAGGATGGAAACCATTAGCTACATAGTCATCTAAGCTAGCAGTTCCATAAGGAGGCAAGAAATGGAACTTTACTCCCGGATCTACTCCAGTCCATCCTCGCTGAGCGTTCCATAAGCTTATTTTGTTAGTGGCATGAAAAGCCAATAGGTGATAGGTCGCTTCTGGATTCTTAGATAAAACGGAAATTACCCCATGCCACGAACCGCCAGTAGTATTACCCCACACTACTGGTTCATCAAATTTTACAAATTGCCCTTGCGAGCGGTCATACACTTCATAGCAACCTGGTAATATAGAGCAACCTATCTTGCCTTTTACTTTCGATCTGGCTTCATCCTGAGCTAAAGAGCCCAAATCACCCCAGGAGAAGCAAAAGATGGCTTTTCCACGCAAGAAATAATCCCAGGCCTCGCCCAAACTCCAGGCTACTTGAGCATCTGGACCAGTCTTAGCCAGTTTAAGTTGGAAATCCAGAGCCTTAACATGACCCTCATCATTGATGAGAGGAGTCATATCTTCTGGATCGAACCAATATACGTTGTGGTATTTATCTACTTTTTCACCAGGAAGGATACAGAAGGGAGCAGATAATGAAACATAATGATACATACCCTGTGCTCCCACTTTTAAATGCATCACAATTCCTGAATCGGCCTCACCATCATCATTCCAATCCCAACCATTGAAAAATTCAGAAATGTCGTATAGTTCATCCCAGGTTTTAGGAGGAACATTGTACTCGTATCCATACTTTTCTTTGAATTGAGCCCGATAATCAGGATTGTTTAGAATGTCTTTACGGTAGTAAAGAACCTGTCCATCACAATCATTAAGAACACCATACCACTTGTCTCCCCAGGTATAAAGGGTCCTAATAGAAGGAGGCAAAGCATCAGGATCCCACTTGGGGAAACGAGGGTCTTTTATGTAATCGTCAACCGGAATTATGTATTCTCCAGCAATAAGTTCTCCCATCCAATCTGAACCAATCATAAATGCATCAAATTGACCAGTCCCAGTGTAAAGGTCAGTCATTACTTTAGGATAATGTTCGGCATAAGGAATTTCCACAATGTTCAATTTTGCTCCAGTCAACTGCTCCCAAGCATCCCGCCATTCATAGAGAGGACCAGATATTCCTCCTTTTGGTCCACCTTCATTTACGGTCACCGTAACAGTTACTCCCTCAAAAGGTTTTTCTCCCGAAGCAACAATACTTCCTATTTCTTCATCAGTAAAAGTAATTGATTCTCCCGAAGCATTGGTTACGGTTATATCAGCGAAGGCAAAAGAAGCAATAAACAACGAAGCAACAACAAGAGCAACCAAAATACTCACTTTTTTCACTTTTCGTTTCCCCCTTTTTAAATAAAAACCCCACTACTAATAATATGTAAACTTTCACCTATTTTCTTTCCGTTTTTCCCTATTAGTAGCTTAGCCTCGCATCGATATCTCTTTACCTCACCCCCTTTCCTCAAAAGAATGTGGTTTAATTATACTAAAGTAGTATAATTTAAGTCAACACAAAAGAGGCTCTATAAATCAGACATTACCTATTTTTTCCTAAATCGTAATAGAGGCTCTCAACAGCTTTTCTTTTTTACGAGTCGCAGAGGATACTTTCTATGGTCTTGTGAACAGGCCTAATATTAGGCCTTTTCTGCCCGGCGGATTTCCTGATAAAGGGTGTCTAAGTCTCCACCTTTGATTAAATAAGCATAAGCTCCATTTTTAATAGCTTGTTCTCTACCTTCTTCATAAATGGTAAGTATAATCACTGGAATATCAAGTTGAGATTTAATTTCTTGCAAGAGGCTGATTCCATCCCCATCGGGAAGTTGCATATCCAGAATGACAACATCGGGTTGAGCAACTTTAATTTTTTGTAACGTTCCTTTGACGCGGTGATGGGTGCCAACTACTGTTACATCTTCTTGCCGATTAAGAAGAAAGACAAGACTTTCCAGAAAAAAACGATTATCGTCCACTACAAAGACTTTTTTCTGCTTGGTTTTTACCTCTGTAGCCAACTTATCATCCTCCCCAAACCACAGCTTCAAATATTAAATATGCTATACCAAAAACAGTTGCTTTTCTATAGGAATAAATTCCTATTTTAAAAACCACATATACTATATTAGAAAACGATAAGTACTATAGAGGGGACAACCCCCTATTACCCCCGCAAGGCAAATACAGCCTACGGCGTATAGATTTAGAAAATTGAAAAGATAAAGGCAACGAAGGAAGGAAAAACTTTCCTCACTATAAGGGGAAAAATACCCCCTTATAACTCCCAAAAGCATAA
>JARRCQ010000087.1 GCA_029982105.1 Candidatus Atribacteria bacterium
TAAAATTTATCAATTAAAATGGGATGACCAGCGGAAACTTCTACTGCTTGAGAAACAAAATCTTTTAGCTCTTCTTCACCATAAATTATTCTCATTGCCCTTCCTCCTAAAACATAGGAAGGACGCACCATAACTGGGTAGCCAATCTGAGCAGCAACCAAACGAGCTTCTTCAAATGAGGTAGCTATTCCACTACGGGGTTGCTTCAATCCTACTCTATTTACCAATTCTTTAAACCGGTCTCGGTCTTCAGCTATATCAATACTTTCCGGAGAAGTTCCTAAAATTTTTACCCCTGCTTCTTCCAAACCTTTAGCTAAATTGAGGGGGGTCTGTCCTCCTAACTGAAGTATTACCCCTTGAGGGTTCTCCTTTTCTATTACATTAAGAACATCTTCTATATATACCGGCTCAAAAAACAACTTGTCTGAAGTATCATAATCAGTGCTTACTGTTTCCGGATTACTATTTATCATAATAGTTTCATAACCTAAGTCGCTCAAACCCCAGGTAGCATGAACACAACAATAATCAAACTCAATCCCTTGTCCTATCCGGTTAGGTCCTGCTCCTAAAATAATCACTTTTTCTCTATCAGAGGGGTTAGCTTCGCATTCTTCCTCATAAGTAGAATAATAATAAGGAGTTTCAGCAGGAAATTCAGCAGCACAGGTATCTACTTGCTTATAAACTGCTTCTATTCCCTTTTCTTTCCGCCACTTTCTAACTTCTTCTTCTTGAGTATTCCAGAATTTCGCTAATTGCCGGTCAGAAAAACCAAACTCCTTCGTTCTTTTAATCACTTCTGGCTCTAAACTTCTCCAATCTTTTACCTCTTTAAGCCCTTCTTCCATTTCTACTATTTGCTCTATTTCGTGGATGAACCAAGAATCAATTTTAGTTAAATTATGAATTTCTTCCCTGCTTAAGCCCTCTTTGATGGCCATCTTTATATAAAAGACTCTTTCAGCATTGGGTTTAGCCAATCTTTCTCGCAATAGTTCCTGTCTCTTGACTGGAGACAAATCCTCCCAGTTTTTAATATCCTCCAAGCCACATTTTCCAATTTCCAGAGAACGAAGCCCTTTTTGGAGAGCCTCTTTAAAATTGCGTCCAATAGCCATAGTTTCTCCCACACTCTTCATAGAAATTCCCAACCAAGGTTCGGTCTCAGGAAATTTTTCAAAAGTAAAACGAGGGATTTTTACTACACAATAATCTAAAGCTGGCTCAAAAGAAGCCGGAGTTTTACGTGTAATGTCATTAGGGATTTCATCCAGGGTATACCCTATGGCTAATTTAGCAGCAATTTTGGCAATGGGGAAACCGCTGGCTTTAGAAGCCAGAGCCGAAGAGCGAGAAACCCGGGGATTAATTTCAATAATCACCATCCGACCATTTTGGGGGTTAACAGCAAATTGAATGTTACAACCTCCTGTGTCTACTCCAATCTCCCTTATAGCTTTGATAGCTAAATCACGCATCAACTCGTATTCCTGGTCGGTTAAAGTTTGTACTGGAGCCACCGTTATACTATCACCAGTGTGTATTCCCATAGGATCGAAGTTTTCGATAGAACAGATGATTACTACATTATCTTTAGCATCCCTCATTACTTCTAATTCGAACTCTTTCCACCCTATTACCGATTCTTCAATCAATATTTCCCTAATTAAGCTACTATCTAAAGCTTTTTGAGCTAAATCTTCAAATTCTTCAATATTATAAGCGATAGCTCCCCCCGTTCCTCCCAGGGTAAAACTAGGTCTAATTATCAGGGGAAAACCTATTTCTTTAGCTACCTCCATTGCCTCTTTTAAGCTATAAGCCTGTCCACTTCGGGGGACTTCTATTCCTATTTTAGTCATAGATTCTTTAAACAGTCGGCGATCTTCTGCTTTTTTAATAGCTTGAGGAGAGGCACCTAAAACCTTTACTCCCCATTTATCCAATACTCCTCGCTCTTCTAACTGAACAGTTAAATTTAGAGCAGTTTGTCCTCCCAATGTGGGAAGCAAAGCATCAGGTCGTTCTCGTTCTATAATCTTTTCTAAGACTTCAGGAACTAAAGGCTCAATATAGGTACGGTCGGCCATTTCTGGATCAGTCATAATGGTAGCAGGATTACTATTTACTAACACTACTTCATAACCTTCACTTTTGAGCGCTTTACAGCCCTGGGCTCCGGAATAATCAAATTCGCAAGCTTGTCCAATCACAATAGGACCAGAACCGATAATCAAAATTTTTTGGATATCTTCTCTTTTAGCCAAGATTATCCTCCACCATTTTTATAAACTCATCAAAAAGATAAGCGGTATCATGAGGGCCGGGATGAGCCTCAGGATGAAATTGCACCGAGAAAAAAGGCAAGCGTTTATGTTTCATTCCTTCCAAGGTAGAATCGTTGAGATTAAGGTGAGTAATTTCTATTTCTGAAGGTAAAGTAGTGGGGTCAACAACAAAACCATGGTTTTGAGTGGTTACAGCCACCCAACCAGAGCGAAGGTCTTTAACTGGGTGGTTAGCTCCATGATGGCCAAATTTTAACTTGAAAGTTTTTCCTCCCACAGCTTGAGCCATTATCTGATGGCCAATGCATATCCCCAAAACAGGAATTTCTCCCATTATCTCCCTTACTAATTCTACGAGGTAAAAGAGAGTAGCCGGATCTCCTGGGCCGTTAGAGAGAAGCACTCCTTGAGGGTTTTCCTTCATTATTTCTTTCGCTGAGTAAGTAGCAGGATACACCACTACTCGGCAATTTCTTTTTGCTAATTCTCTCAGTATATTAAATTTCACTCCACAATCTATAACCGCAATACTAAATTTTCCTTGCTCTTGCCACACATAAGGCATAGAAGTAGTAACTTCTTTAACTAAATCACGACCTATCATAGGGGGAATTTGCCGCGCTTTTTCTACTAAAGAAGCAGGATCTAAATCTTGAGTAGAAATCACTCCCCGCAAAGCCCCTCTCTCCCGGATATGCTTAGTGAGAGCTCGAGTATCTACTCTTTCTAACCCCAACAAATTGTGGCGCTTAAAGTATTCCTCTAAAGTCTCCTCTCCTCTCCAACTGCTATAGATAGCACTTTTTTCTCTGACGATTAATGCTTCTACTTGAGGACGAGAGGATTCTGAATCTTGAGAGTTGAGGCCATAATTACCAATGAGAGGATAAGTCATGGTTACGATTTGGCCTCGAAAAGAAGGGTCGGTAAGGATTTCTTGATAACCAGTCATACCGGTATCAAAAACTACTTCCCCTCCTACTTCTCCTTCCGTGCCAAAAGCATAACCCTGGAAAGTTCTTCCATCTTCCAAAGCTAATAACGCTTTCATTCCAACACCCTCGGTTTAATATAGCACAACTGTCAAGGGGGGATATTTTAGACTAGACTATACCTGTTGCTGAACCTCTTCAATAAAAGCCAACATATTGGAAAGGGGAGCGTCTCCTTCCACATCGTGAGCGGGAGCAAATATATATCCTCCTGGACGCCCCATCTCTAGAAGACGCCTTGTTTCCTGAACCACATCTTGAGGAGTACCATAGGGAAGAGTATGCTGAGTGGAAAGTCCACCATGAAAGCTCAAGCGGCTCCGGTATTTTTCTATTAACTGAAAGATATCCATAACCTCGGGTTGAAAAGGATTAAAGCAATCCACTCCTATTCCTATCAAATCATCAAATAGCTCATCTACATCACCACATGAATGAATGAACACATACTTTCCTTCTTGCTTAACACTTCCATACATTCGGCGTAGCTCAGGATAAATAAACTCCTTCCACAGCTTCGGCCCCATTTGTAGCCCTCGCTGTTGTCCCCAATCATCACCGAAGTATACAGCATCTATATCATACCTCACAGCTTCTTGGACCTGAGCAATATTATAATCAGCTATAGTGTGTAAAAGCTCGTGGACAAAATCAGGGTGGTCATAGAAATCAATCATAAGTTGTTCCATGCCTCTCAAAGTCCAAGCTCGCTCATACAGTGAAAAACCGATTTGGAATACCCGAAATCTATCGGGATAGTGCTGAATTTTTTTTGGAATATCCTGAAAAAAACGGGTATCTAAAGGATTGGGAAACTGATACCCCTGCAAGCTGGGTTTAGATAACACTGGTTTCTGGACATTGCCGATATCCTTATCTATGCTCCGATCCCAGACTACCCCAAAAACATCTCGCACTAAATTTGGCCCCACATCTTCGAAGAAGCCGATGTCACTCCCTAATTTCAAAAGATGATTACCAACAAAATCTTCTAATTCCTCCTTGGAATTAATTGAGCAACAGGAATTACTATTGTAATAGGCAATGAGCTGGTCCGCTGCTTCTTTGGTAAAACCAAAAGACCAAGGCACATAAGGCGGTTTTTGGTGGTCAAGCACTGTTTTTATTACCTGACGCTTTGTCATAACTTGCCTCCTTTAAAAATGGACTCTTCAGGTTTTTCCTAAACCTAATACCTAATATATAATAATCCGTAGTGCAAATTATTCAAACTGTCTAAAAATGAAACGGAGAAGTGTTCAAGGGTAATATAACAGATAGAAAAATAAAATACTCCGACAATGATTTGACACTATCTTATCAACCTCAAACGTTGACATAGAGGTCCGCTTTACCATAGAATGTATCAGTATGTCAATATAAAGTACTTAAAGGAGAGAGGCTCTAATGAACAGAAACACTGGCATTTACCTATTGTTGAGCATATTACTGTTGTTTTTTTCATTATCGGGAATGGTTTTTGCTCTTGATACAGTTGAAATAGATTATGGAGACCCGAACACTGCTGAAGGTTATGCTCAAACCATGTTTGATCAAGGATACAATCTTTATCAAGTTGGTCGGTATGATGATGCTGTCCAATTTTTCATTGATTCTATTACAGCAAAACCAGATTTTGTCAAGGCATGGTATTGGTTAGCCCGAACCTATCAGGAAACTAACATGGTTGATGAAGCCATTTGGGCTTGGCAAAAGGTAATTCAACTGGAACCAGATAATGCTCAGGCTCAATACTTCCTCAAGAAAATGCAAAACTGGAAACTATACGGAAAAGAAGCCTGGGAAGCTTATGAACAAGCGCAAAATGCTTATCTTCAAGGTCAATACACTTCCGCCATTCAGCTTTTCGAAACCGCTATCAAGGAAAACCCCAATTTCGATGCTGCCTATTATTGGTTGGGCATAAGTCAATTGAAAAACGGAGATTATGCTGCCGCGACGAGAAGTCTGGAAAAATATCTCACCTTGCAACCCCAGGACAAGAATGCTCAATACTGGCTTAATCAAGCTAAAAAAGGCCAGAATTAAAAAGGAAGGGGTTTAAAAATGACAAAATATTCATCGATAGTCTTCTCTATTTTGTTTATTTTTATGAATATTGGATTTTGGGGAGGAATAGCTTTCGGTCAAGATGTTAATACCCTCGATAAAATTTTTACTAATGAAAAATCTCTTTCTTATAACGGATACCTCATTGAAAAAATCCCCGGGCCTCGAGAAGAACAATGGAGCGCAGTGCTTAAAAAAAACAACGAGGTTATTATGCGTTTTGAAAATGGCTATCTGGAAAATATGACCATTTTTGGTTTTTACCCTTTTATAGCTAATAGAGACAAACAATTGGTTGTGGAGCAATTTTCTGGTGGCGCACACTGTTGTTGGAGTGATTGGATTATCGAACTCACTCAACCCATATCCATTCTTTACGATAGTCAAAAATATCCAGTTGGTTATGGAATGGTTATTGAAGATCTGGATAAGGATGGAAACTATGAGTTTATTCAAGAATTATTAACTTTCGATTACTTTGATCGAATTCCTCACGCTAATTCACCACTACCTGCAGTAGTTTTTGCTTTTAATGAAGCTGCAAATCAATTCGTTCCTGCCAACCCTCGCTTTTCCGATTACCTTTTGAAGGATATAGAAGAGAATATACAATACTGCGAAGAATTTACATCCCAAGTAAATCCAGACACTTACGATGATAGCGCCGGCGAGTATCTCTCCAGTGTTCTTCAAGTTGTTATTCCTTATATTTATGTAAATAAAGAAGATGAGGCGTGGGCCTTTTTTGAGCAAAGATACCTTCTCCAAGACAAAGAAGAAATTCGCCAAAAAGTGATAGAACAGCTTAACAACTGCGCTGTGTATCAATACCTTAAAACTAACTAATCGAAAAAACACAAAAGCCTGGGCGAAACAAATCCCAGGCTTTTGATTTCATATTTCATATAACTATACTGGTTAATCTTAATAAACTATATAAAGATCTTCGTAAGTAATAACTTCATGCCAGAGAACTTGCGTCTCATCACGTATAATCACATCATAATCAGTATTTTCTAAAGACAATCCCGAGGTATAAGTAACATCAATATACCAGTTTCCATTAGAAACTCCCGAGTACTTAACCAATACAGTACCACCAAGTACTGATGCCGGTATAGTTTCTCTTGCCCATGTAATGTCAGTCGGAACATTACTCCCCGTATTATTTGCTTTGGCAATAGCTAAATCTCGAGCCCTGTCAATATCATCGGGCAACGTTGGTGATTGTGGAGAACAACCGAGCAACATAAAAACTGCTACCAAACTTACAATAAGAAGAATAAAACTTGTTTTTCTAAGCATTAAGACACCCCCTTGTTAAGTTGTTTTTATACTAACATTACTCTTTCATTTGTCAATGATAGCGTCGTATTATTCTAGGAATATTTTCTATTTTAACAGCCTACGGTGCAAACCCTTTAAAGCTCTTGTCTTTTTCTTTGCTTTGGGGGTTGATAAAGGGGCACTCCCCACTGAAGGCTCAGCATTACCCATAAGTTTTTTCTGGACACCATAGAAGGTTTTCAAAACAGATAAATGGACAGAAAGGAATAACTACTAACTACCTGGGAGATTAA